>NZ_JBXVPZ010000164.1:0-19367 GCF_057961495.1 Streptomyces sp. P5F9
CCCACACACCCCGCGGCGAGGCCCCCATGCCCAACTCCCCCTCCGTAGACCGCGCGAGCGGACGTCACCGCAAGAACAGAGCGATGAGTCCGGCGCTCCGCCGCGCCGCCGTCATAGCGGTGACCGCCCCCGTCGCCGGGACGATCCTGTTCGGCACCTCCGCCTTCGCCGCCGAGAAGACCGTCGCCAACACCGCCGCCACGCTCGACACCGCCGAGCAGAAGATCGCGGACAACCTCGACACCCGTGTCCAGGACACCCGTTTGGGCAGCACGCTCAGCGGCGTCGTGATCGACGCGGAGTCCAAGAAGGCCGTATGGGGCCACGAGGCGACCACCGCGCTGATGCCCGCGTCGAACACCAAACTCGCCACGTCGACCGCCGCGTTGACGATCCTCGGCCCCGACCACCGCTTCACCACGAAGGTCGTCTACGACAACGGCACCCTCACCCTGGTCGGAGGCGGGGACCGCACCCTGACCACCGCCGACCTCACCACGATGGCCACAACTGCCGTGGCGGGCCTGAAGAACGCGGGCCTGACCACGGTGAAGCTGACGGTGGACGACAGCCTCTTCCCCGCGCCCACCCTCGCGACCGGCTGGAACGACGGCTACTACCCCGACTCCATAGCCCCCGTACGGGCGTTGGTGGTCGACGGCCGCCACGTCACGGACACATCCCTGGACGCCGGGCAGATCTTCGCGAAGCTCCTCGCCCGGCAGGGCGTCACCGTCACCGGGAGCGTCACCCACGCCACCGCCGGCTTCACAGCGGTCCCGGTGGCCCAGCACCAGTCCGGCACGCTGTCGTCCATCGTGAAGCACATGCTCAAGGTGAGTGACAACGATATCGCCGAGACCCTCCTGCGGAGCACCGCGCTGGCCGCCGGCCGCCCGGCCACCTTCGAGGACGGCACGGCGGTCGTCCGCCAGGTCCTCACCCAGTACGGCGTATCGCTGGCCAACTTCGAGATCCACGACGGCAGCGGCCTCTCCCGCTCCAACCGCATCCCGGCCCAGACCATCGCCGACATCCTCGACCTGGCCGACGACTCCGCCAACGCCCCGACCCTGAAGTACATCGTGGACGGCCTCCCCGTCGCGGGCGAGGCCGGCTCGACCCTGGGCCCCGAGTGGGGCCGCTTCGACACGGCGGACTCCCAGTGCGCCGTCGGCAAGGTCAGCGCCAAGACGGGCACACTCACGGGCGCGATCGCACTGAGCGGCCTGACCAAGGCCGAGGACGGCCGCTGGAAGATCTTCTCCTTCATCGAGAACAACTCCACGGCCGCCCCGGACGCCACGAAGGACGCCCTGGACGGGCTCGCGGCCACGGTCAACGGGTGCTGGGCGTAGGCACCCGGCCCAGCCCACGCTGATCGGTTCCGGGCACCGGCTGCTTATGCGGTCCCGGTGCCGGAACCATCCGATCGACGTAGCGGCAAATCGATTCACCGGGTGAACGCGGCGGCATACGACCGGCAGCGCAGGTCAGTGCGGCGATCCTGGAACGGCTGTCGGCCCAGGCGGCAGCGACAGTCCTTCCAGGACCGCCACTTCCCTGACCAAGGAGTTCCTTTGCGTTTTCGTCGTACGGTGATCAGCGCCCTCGGTTCCGCCGCTCTCGTGCTCGGCTCGCTCGGCGCCGCGGCCGCCGCGAGTCCCGCGGCGGCCGGTCCCTGCGGTTTCTACGAGACCGGGTCCGACGCCTTCTACCGCCACTGCACGACCGACGGTTCGCGGGTCGTCATCAAGGTCGAGGTGGCCCGGGCGCGCGACTACGAGCGGTGCGTCGCACGCGGTACGACCTGGCTGGGCTCCGCCCGCAAGATCCAGGGCGCCCACTACGCCGGACGCACCTGCTGACACCCGTCGTCGCGCGGCCCGGTGACGTCACCGCGGCGCGTCACAGCGCCGCGGTCGTCCCCTCGCCGGAGCCGCTGCCCGCGAGCCACTGGTCCCAGCCGAGGTTGAAGTCGGCGTAGCCGTTGTCGGCCGGGGCCTTCCCGCGGGGCGATCCGGTGATGGTGATGGGGTCGCCCTGCTTGACCTGGCCGTAGAACCACTTGGCGTCCGACAGGGACAGGTGGACGCAGCCGTGCGAGCCGCGGGCACTGCCGCTGCCCGGGTTCGGGTCACCGGTCGAGTAGTGCACGTAAGTGCCGGACTGGGTGAGGTGGATGTCCCAGGGCAGTGTCAGGTCGTAGTAGTTGGGGCTGCCCTTGTCGCAGCTGATGCCGACGCTGCAGGAGGTCATGTGGACCTTCTTCTGCTTGTCGATGACGGCCATCGTGCCGTCCCACGTCGGGTACTCGGCGCTGCCCGCGTTGATCGACAGGGTGCGCACCGCCGCGCCGTTCTTGGTCACCTTCATGGTGTGGTTGGTGACGGAGACGTCCGCGCGGACGTCGTCGCCGACCTTGAAGGTGTGCGTGTAACTGTGCACGCCGTAGCGGCCGTTGCCGTTGCTGACGCCCTTCATGTCGGCGTCGATCTTCACCGTCGTGCCGGAGGGCCAGTACGTCTTCGGGCGCCAGTCGACGCGCTTGTCGCCCATCCAGTGCCAGGCGCCGACCACCGACTGCGAGGCGCTGACCTTCATGTGCTTCTCGACGGTGGCCCGTGCCGTGGACGCCACCGGGTTCGTGAAGATCACCGAGATCGGCATGGCCACACCGACCGTCGTGCCCGTCTGCGGGGTGATCGTGTCCAGCAGCATCGGCGGGCCCAGGGGCTTCGTCGGCGACGGAGAGGCGGTCGCACTCGCCTTGCCCGACGCCTTCGCGTCGTCCCCGCTCGCCTTGTCGCTGCCGCCCCCACCGCAGGCACTCGCACCCACCAGCACCGCACCCGTGACGAGTGCGATCCCTATGCTGCCCTTGCGCCGTCCCACGACTTGCCCCACTCTCTAGCTCCTCGACCTTGACCCTGACGGGCCCGACTCACTGTCAGACAGCGGCAGAGGGGGCCTCAGTTGCGTGCGTCGCGTAAAACGTCTCTCAAGACTCGGTACGCACCGAGTGATCGACGACGACGGGTGCCCGGCTCCCCCGGCTGCCGCACCCCTCCCGATCGCGGCCCTGCCGCCGCCCTGGCGTCTACCACGAAAGGGCCGAGGTATGCCCACGAACCTGACCATCGGTTCGTGGTTCACTTTCACCTGATGTGGGAGGGTTGTGCCGTTGATCGGCTCGGCGATCACACTCCTCGTCGTGGGTGCCGTGCGGGGCTTCGGCGAACCGTTCGACGACGACACGGTGTATCACCTGTCGTACTGGGCGGTCGCGAGCGCGGTGTTCGCCTTCTGGCCCGGCAGGATGAGCAGAGTGCGGGCGGAAGCGAAGAGCGCACGACCGCTGGCGCCCGGGACGGCACTGCCCGCCACGAGCACGTCCTTGGCGCGCGGCACGGAGTGGGGCTTCTTGACGCTTCCGACGGTCCTCTCCCTGTTGTTCGGCTTCTTCGCCGGCGTGTGGTGAACCCTCTGGCTCGCCTGCGCGATGGTCCCCGAGTCGCTCGTCACCGCCCGGTACGTGATTGTCCGGGAGCGTCGGCTGAGCAAGGTGTTCTGGTACGACGCCCCCATCGACGCGGAAGAGCCCGCGGGCAGGAAGCCCGACGAGAAGTCCGGCCGGGACTCCAGCGACCAGGACTCCAGCGATACGTCCGGACGGACATTCCGGCCGAGGACGGAACGGCGTCGTCCGCCGGTCTGGTCACCGCGTCCCACTTCGGCGTCGCGCGTCGTGCCGCCCTATGCCGCGTACGACGCCTGGCTTGCGGAGCCCGACCGCCCCGCCACTCCACCGCCGCCGCCCGTCGACTGATGCCTTCTCCAGGCCCAGGCCCAGGCCCAGCGTGATCTGTCACTGAGGGAATCGCTCCGGTCGGAAGTCCGCGAGCAGCTCGTCCCTCTCCCCGGTGAGGATCTCAGCCGCGAGCAGCCGGCCGATCACCGGCCCGAGGGTGATGCCGCTGTGGGAGACGGCCTCGTAGTAGCCCGGCACGGACGGCACCGCTCCCACCGAGGGGAAACCATCGGCCGGGATCGGCCGGTGCGCCACCTGTGCCTGTGCGATGCGGGAGCCGGCGAGGTCGGGAACGACGCGTCGCGCCAACTCGTGGAGCAGCCGCGCCAGTTCCGCCGGTTCTTCGCCCGTGTCGATGAGCGCGTCGATCTCGCGACTGTGCAGGACCATCGAACCGTCTCCGTCCGGACGCATCTCGATGTGAGGCGCGTGCATGGCCCGATGGATCGGGACCCGCGCACAGTCGATCCGGGTGACGACGCCGGGTTCCTGGCGCATCGGCAACTGCCGTGCGACGAGCCCGGCGACATGGGAGGCGCTGGGGCCCGCCGCGTTCACGATGACGTCTACGTCGAGACGGCTGCCGTCGGACAGAGCGACGGTCCGGACGCTCCCGTCGGCACCGGTCCCGATGTCACGGACCGCGGTACAGGACCGTAACTCGGCGCCCCCTGCGACGACTTGGCCGACCATGCGGTCGACGAGATGACGTCCGTGCACCCAGGCCTCGTCCGGGTAGAGCAGCACGGGAACCTCGTCGGGCACTGCGAGAGCGGGTTCGAGGCGGCGGCGCACCTCGGCCCCCGTGGACACCTCGACCCGGTAACCCCAACTGCCCAGCAACTCAGCGGTTTCCAGGAACTTCGCCTCCGCCACGGGATCGTCCGCCCAGCGCAAGTGGCCGCTGGGATACCACCACGAGTCCGGCCCGATGATCCCGGCGAGCTCACGGTGCGCCGCCATGCCCGCGACGTTCAGGTCGAAGTAGGGCCTGGTCACGGTCTTGTTGCCGGCGTTGACCCACGAGAAGGACCAGCCGGTGACGCCTTCGCCAGGCCGGCCCGCGTCGATGAGGACGACCTCGGCACCGCGCCGGGCCAGGTTCCAGCCCACGCAGGCTCCGAGGATGCCCACGCCGATGACAGCGACACGTCCAGGCGGCTTCACGGACTCGCTCCCCACGAACGCCCCCTTCCCGGAGCACAGCCGGCCGATCTCAACTCCCTCTCCCAGCATGCAAGATGACGAACGGTGAGCACTATGAACGGGCGCGAAAAAGGCTCCGGGATCGACGGCCGAAGCAATGGAGACAGCGGAAACGGCGGAAACAGCGGAAGCGGTGCCGCGTACGTGCCGGTATCGACACCTTCCGCACCTACTGGCGATCACCCCGGCCCGGCACAGTCCCCCCTGTGACGATCATCCAGGGCGCACCGCCGCCCACGCACAACACTCCCGTCGCCCTCGCCCGAGGGGTTCTGACGGGCGGTGTGATCGGCGCGTCGCCCGCCGCTTTCGTCGACGGCCGCGTCATCGAGAGCGTGCCGCTGTGCGTGACGGGCGTGGGCCTGCCCGCGGACTACGGGAAGCCCTCTCCCGCCCTCCACCTCGACGAAGCCGAGCGCACCCACCACGACAAGGCGCTGACCGACCTGCTCGGCGGACTCTCCACCCAGGGCGACCTGTTCCGCACCCGCTGGGCCACCTACACCGTCCACCTGCACCGCGGCGGCCACAGAGTTGGCGAGGTCGTACTGCCGATTCTGCGGGAGACCCATTCCGAGCCGGGTGGTCATGCCGGTGTGCTCCTCTGTGGTTGATCGCGCCATCAAGTCGGCGTTGTCTGGGTGGGGTTGGGCGACATTCGGCCCGCCAGTCCTACGACCGCGTCCTGGCCGTTCGGTGAACTCCTCGGTGAGGCCCCCGAATTGGTGCGCCCGGCGCACGCGGCGGCCAAGGCCTGGTGGGTGATGCGCGGCCTGTACCGCCCGCGCATCACCCACCAGGGAACCGTCGGCTCAGTGCTTGTTGACCGCCGAGGCCCAGTCGAAGTTCACGCCCATGTCGGAGTACATCTTCGAGTAGCCGACGAAGCAGTTGAACTGCTCGACCTTGCCGTCGCGCAGGTACCAGAAGTCGGCGGTGGGTGCGTCGACCTTGTGGCCGTTGCCCTTGACGACGCCGCCCGTCGGTGACTGGAGTTGTCCGTCGAACGTGCCCTGGATCGACAGTTCGATGCTGATCACGTCGCCGTTCACGGTGATGCGCTTGAGGTCGCGGTGGACATCGGAGAAGAGGCTCTTCATGTAGGGCAGGACGTTGCCGAGTGCCGTCCCCCGATAGGCCTGGCCGGCGACCATGTCGTTGAAGACGCCGTCCTTGGCGAAGCTGCCGACGAACGTCGGGACGTCGATGTGGCTGCCCTCCGCCACGTAGTAGTCACGCAGGACGACGGCGAGGTTGTGCCGCTCGCGCTTGGTCAAGTGGCGGTCGGTGAGCGGTAGTTCCGCCAGCTGTCGGGGGGTCAGGTCCTGGACCGCCGAACCGCCCTGTCCCGCCGCCTTGTTGTGGGCGGGGCTTGCGGCCTGTGACGGCACAGCGGCGATCGAGAGACCACCCAGGATCGCTATCGCGGTCGCGGCGGTGATCGACTTCCGGCTGAGCAGCTTCATGTCGTGTTCCTCCAGATGTGCCGCCAGGGAACGGAGCGCGTCGCAACGACTTCGACCCCTCACGGGCTATTAGTAAATCAAATGCTCGCTTGACTTTATGAACGGCGGCGCAAGTTGTCAAGCCGCCGTTTGAATTGTGTGGCCGCGTGGCCTCGGGGAGGGTGCGGCAGCACGCGGGCGGCCTCGATCCGCGAGGCGACTGTTTGACAATGCACTCAAGCAACCGCTTGAATACATGCCATGACCAGGGTGGAAAAGACAGATCTGCGCCGCGAGGCCGGTCAACGGACGCGGGACGGTCTGCAGGCCGCCGCCCTGGAGTTGCTCGCGCAGCGAGGCCAGGACGGCTTGACCCTCCGCGAGATCACCGAGCGCGCGGGTGCCAACGTCGCCGCGGTGAGCTACCACTTCGGGTCACTGAAGGCGCTGTGCGACTCGGCGATCGAGCACGCGTTGGAACGGTATCTGGACGCTCAGATACAGGCCATCGATTCCCTTGGTTCCGCTCCGACTCTCCAGGAGGTGGCGGCAGCCTTCGCCGGGCCGATGGTGCGCGCGCTCGCGGCCGGTGGACAGGACCTGGCCGTGATGCGGACCGTGGCCCGCGTCGGCATCGATCCGCCCGAGGGGTGGGAGCGGCTGACCGGCAAGTTCGTCCGGAGTCGCCGGGATGTCCTCCGGGTGCTGACGCCTCACGTTCCCGAAGTCGACGAGCAGGAACTGAACTTCCGTACGCGCTGTGCGGCCGGCCTGCTCAACTGGCTTGCCCTGGCGCCCATCGGCGCGGAGCTGGCCGCCACGTCCGCCGAGCAGATCGAGCGGCAGTTGGTCCCTGTGGTGGCCGGGGCCTTCCGCGGGGACGCGGGCGCGCGGGGCGCCGGGTGAGGCGTTCGAGCGCCCCGCGCCGGAGCCGGCCCGATCCGTCATCCCCCTCGACCTCGTAGTCGGGTACTCGGCAGGGCAGTTGTGGCGTGGCCGTGCGCCTCAGCCCGTCGTCGGGCGCCGGGCCGGGCAGACCGTGGTCCGGATGCCGGGGAGCGTGGGGACGGAGGTGCCCGGCGGTACCTGGCGCAGGACGAGTCGGCGCAGGTCCGGCAGGGCGGCGGTCATGGCCTGCAGGTCCGCTTCCGGCGACCAGTCGAGGACGACCGAGCGGAGGCCGTCCACCTCGTCGAACCGGATCCCGCGCGCACCGGCCACCAGGCTCAGGTGACGTACCCGCAGTCCGGCCGGGAGACGGGCCAGGTCGTGCGTGCGGGACTCGATGCGCAGGCTGTCCAGCCGTACGCCGGACAGACCGGCGAGGTCGACGCGGGTGGTGATGCCGGAGACGACGAGCCGGGAGAGCCGCATATCGCGCAGCGGGGACAGGTCCACGGGCAGGGTGCCGGCGTTCCTGGCGCACCGGTCCAGGATGAGAGCCCGGAGGGAGCGGCACCCGATCAGCGGGCGCAGCGAGGTCATGCCGTTGTCGCGCAGGGTGAGACGGCGCAGGTCGGGCAGGGCGGTCAGCGGGGTCAGATCGAAGACACTGTTGCGCAGCGTCAGGGTGACGATGGACTTCAGGTAGTCGATGTGGTCGATGCGGCGGCCGTTCTGCAGCTCGACGTCGAACCGGCTGAAGTCGATCTCGCCGAGCACGTCCCGCGCGTACGTCTCGTAGTCCCCGTGCCGGCCCCACGCCTCCAGCAGTTCGTTGATCATGCGACCCGGGGAGCGGCTCGCCGCGATGTACTGCTTGATCGTGCCGACGACGCCGAAGGGGTTCCAGCGGGCCGCGATCCTGGCCACCGCACGGACCAGCAGCACGGCCTGGTCGTCATTGACGCGTCCGGGGTCGGGCAGCAGGCTGAGGACCAACGGACCGGCCGCGGCGAGCTGGTCGGCGGCCGTCCGGTCGCGAGGCGGGATCAGCTCGGCCAGGTCCGCGTTGACCTGGTCGCGTACGTCGGGCGAGCTGCCGTCCTGCTGCGGGAGGACGTCGGTCTGCTCCAGGATGGCGGCCGCGAGCAGGAAGAGGGCGTCCTTGTGGGCGGGTTCGGTCCGGCCGCGTTCCAGCAACTGCCGCAGCAGCCACATGCGTTCGGAGGGGCGGGCGTGCGCGCCCGCCATGATCACCACGTCGTGCCAGTTCGACTTGTCGGCGTTGTCCACCAGGAGCAGCAGGTTGTCCTCCTCGACGACCTCCTTCGCCGCGAGGTGGTCACGGAAGGTCCGGTGGACGAACTCCAGTGAACCGTCGGACAGTTCGCGTACGACCCCACTCTCCTGGGCCAGGTACTCCTTCACCCGTTCCGCGTCCCCGTCGCCGCGCAGCCCGAGCATGGCCGACTGCACCCGGCGCAGGGCGAGGTCCTCCGCCAGCACCAGCTGGCGGTTGGTGACCAGCCAGAATGCCAGGCGCTGGAGGAGTTTCGTCATCCCCTCGCCGCGCAACGGCGGTTCGGTGCCGGTCGCCGGGGCGGATGCGGAGCCGTGGGACCCACCGTCGTCCAACGCGCGGTGCCGGCGCCGCAGATGCGGCCAGCGCACCAGCAGCAGGTCAAGGGCGGCGTCGTAGACCTGCTTGCGGCTCTCCGGGAGATGCTCGGCGCGTTCCAGATGAAGCGCGCACAGGAGACCGCACAGCAGCGGGTTGGCGCTCATCCCGTGCAGCGCGGGCCGGTTGGCCAGCGTGATCAGCAACTGCCGCTCGCAGCGGGTCAGTTCGGCGCGCACCTCGTCGCCGAGGGCGGTGGCGGGCTGGTCGTCGCGGGCCGCCTCGTGCCAGGCGTGCACATACTGGTCGATGCTGTGGCGGCTCATCGGCAACAGGTCGTACCGCTGGAACTCGCGGTCCGCCCACCACCGTTCGGCCACGACGGAGGGGCGGGTGGTGACGATGCACCGGGTGCCGGGATGCGCGTCCACATGCTCGTCCACCCAGTACTCAAGATGCTCCCGCTCCCGCGGGGGAATCTCGTCCAGGCCGTCGAGAAGCAGCAGCACGCGGCCCGCCGCCAGCATGCGCCCGACCCAGCCCGCCGGCATCTCGGGGCGCAGCACGGGGGCGACCAACTCGTCGAGGGAGGGCGGGCGTCCGCCGCTGAACCGTGCCAACTCCAGGACGAACGGCACGGGTTGGGGGTCGCCCAGGTCGTCGGAGCGGCGAGCGGCGTGCACCCCGAGCCAGCGCAGCAGCGTGCTCTTGCCCGAGCCGGCCACACCGCGCACCAGGGCGCGCTCCTGGTCGCCGAGGCCCTGGTCGGCGCGGACTCCGGCGGTCACGGCGTTCTTCGGCTCGTCGCCGGTGTCCCGCGGGCTCACCGTCAGGGGGACGTAGCCGGTGGCGAAGGTGTGGCGGCGGGGGATGCCGCGCGGGTCGACGCCGAAGAACTCGAAGCGGTTCAGGGTCCGGGCCATGAAGGCGCGGTACCTGTCGGCGAACGCCTCGTCCGCCCGGTCGGCGGCGGGTACGGCGCCGGGCAGCTGCGCCGACTGCTCGGGGACCGGCAGTAACTGCCGTAATTCGGGGGCCAGTTGGTCGAGTGCGAGGTCGAACCGCGCGGCGGTCAGAGTGCCCAGGTCGTCCCCCGGGTGGTGCTTGGTGACCACGCCGACGATCCGGTCCTCCACCCACAGCGCGGCCCCGGACATGCCCTCCCACGGAGACGCAGCGCCGCCCGGGGCGGGCCGGGCGGTGACGACGATCTCCAGGGTCCGCTCCCGCCAGTGCGACAGCAGGGCCGCCGCCCCGACGACGTGTGCGCTGTCCCGGAACCAGGTCCCCGCGGTCTCCGACGTCCCGGCTGTCCCGCGCAGCTTCCAGCGGGGGAACCCCACGGCCTGCACCGGCAGTTGGGCGGCCCGCGTCCCGATCCGCCCGAACCGGGCGTCCGCCGGCGCCGGTTCGCCCGGGCGGGGCGCGATGGTCACCACGGCGATGTCCGAGGCGACGTCCGCCGTCCAGGACAGTGCGTCCGCGGTCCACTCCCCCGGCAGGTCGGGCTCGAACCGCACCTGTACGGATACGGCGTCCTCCAGCAGGTGCGCGGCGGTCAGCACCGCGTCCGCGGTCACCCGGTAACCCGAACCGCGCCGCCGCCCGCCCGCGTGGGTCACCAGCAACTCGGCGACGCGGGCACGGTCGAGGCTCTCGGAACTGGTACGCCCGTGCTCATCGCCGCTCATACGCCCACGCTCATCGCTCGCCGTCGACTTCCTCGCCGGAGATCAGCGGCCTGCGGTCCGGTACGCCGGACTGCCGGGGATCCAGTACCAGCTTGATCCGCTGGGTGGAGGTGTGGGACGCCTTGCCCTCGGTGCCGAGTTCCGCGACCCAGAACCTGACCTTGCCCCCGGCGCCGCCCTCCTTTCCCACGGAGAGGGCCAACTCCAGCTCGACCGGGCCGAGTTCGAACCGCAGCCCGGCGTCCTCGCCGGCCCGCATGGCCTCGGTGAGTTCCGCCCTCAACTGGGCTATCAGTTCGGTCAGTTCCACGCCCGCCATCGCAACCATCCCCGTTCATGACGTACCCGGCGCCGTGGCGAACGGCACCGCTCACTCCACACGGTTCCCAACGGCCGCCGGGGGCACTCCGATTGTGCCCGCGTCACGTTGCTCCGAGCAGACGACACGAAGGCAACATTCACAGGGTCCGCTCAGTGCCCGTCCTTCTGCCACGCTGTGACCCCGAGCTTTCCGGTGGTTCCGAGGTCGAGGTTCGGGGTGACGACCACCGGCTCGGCGCCGGCCTTCGCCCGGACCCGCACATAGGGCACGTTCACCGGTGTGCCGAACTCGGTGGTGTTGTGCCAGACCAGGCTGGCGGTCGCCGACTCGCCGGGCTTGAGCGTGACAGGACCGGGCTGCTCGTCGTCCACGCTGCCGGGGGTGATCTCGCCGCCGCCGTCGAGGATCTTGACGCCGTCGACGTGCTGGAAGTCGTCGTCCAGGAGCTCCAGCAGCGGGTGGCCGTCGACGTTGCAGTCGCGCGTGCCGCAGTTGTCGAGATGCAGGCCCACGACGCGCAGCCCCATGGCCGCGTCGCCCCGGTCGGCGCTGACCCGGATTCCGGAGGCGGGGCATGTGCCCGGTGCGGCCGGCGCCTCGCTTGAGGGGACCTTGTGCACTTCGAGCACCTTGGCCCGGGTCACCCGCGGTGTGGTGGGCGGCAGTTCGCCGGCCCGGATCGTGCCGCGTACGGTCTTTCCGGGGCCGACGTCGCGGACCGTCGCGGTCTGGTTGGCCATGGCCCCGCCGTCGGCGCTCATGAAGGTGATGACGACCGAGTAGGTCAGGGTCTCGGTGCCCTTGTTGGTCACCTCGTAGGCGGCGGAGATCCCCGAGTCCGCGGTGAGGCTCTCGGCGGAGACGGACGTGCTGCGGGTGGGTGACGGGGAGGCCGACGGGAGGGTCAGGGATGTGATCCGTACGCCGTCCTTGCCCGGGTCGTCGACCTGCGTGCGGGACGACGGTTCGGCCGTGGCCGCGCCGGTGTTCCCGGAGCCCGCGCGTTCTGCCCCGCAGGCCGTGAGCAGCAGAGCGGTCGCTGCGACAGCCGACAGGAAGGGGGCGGTGCGGGCGAGGGCCGGGCGGAGCGTGGCGGGTCTGGGCATCCGGTCATCTGATCAGCGCGTGCACCCCGCGCATGTGATGGAGGCCACAGTTCCAGTCACAGGGCTGTCACAAGTTCGGTGGGGGCAGGGGTGATTGGGCGTTTCTGGCCACCGTCACCCGCCATGGCCGATGGAGTGGGCTGTTCCCCCGCGTCGCACCGCGGTCGCGTCGAGAGGGAGTTTCGTCACCGCACGGACCGCGGCCGCCTCAGGCGAAGTCTGCCGCGGTGATGCCGTCGGGGTGTCCGGGCGGCCACTCCACCAGCTCGATCCGGTAGCCGTCCGGGTCGGTGAGCCACGACGTCTTCGGGCCGTGGGGACCGCCCGGGTAGTGGGCAGGTCCCGGTTCCAGGCCGGCTTCGGTCAGTGTCTCCAGAGTGGTGGCGAGTACGTCCACCTGGATCGCGAGGTGGTCGAAACCGCTGCCCACGTCGACCGGTCCGTCGTCGGGGCGGTGGACCAGTTCGAGCGAGGCCGCCGGTTCGCCGGGGAAGTTGAGGATCACGAGGCGAGCCCCGTCGCCGAGGTCGACCCTGCCCAACTCGACGTAGCCCAGGGCGGTGTAGAAACCGAGCGAGGCGTCCAGGTCGGTGACGCGGTAGGAGACGAAGAGCGTCTTCACGCGGCCTCCCCGGTTCGGCGCACCCGGTAGCGGAGGTGCGTGACGTCCCGGTCCTCAAGCCGTCGGACGAGGTCGAGTTCGATGTGATCACCACCGAGGTGGTCGAAGAGCCGTCGGCCGTCCCCGAGGAGGACGGGAACCAGGTGGATCTCCATCTCGTCCAGCTGCCCGGCCCGGAGGAGCGCTTGGGCCGCGCCCGCTCCATGGACCATGACCGGGCGGTTCCCGGCGGCCGCGCGAGCCTGACAGGCGCAGTCCTCGACGTCGGTGACGAAGCGCGCGTGGCCGGGTGGCACGTCCCCGTCGTCCACCCGGTGGGTGAGGACGAGGATCGGGACGCCGTCGTGGTGGTCGCCCTGCCAGCGCCCGGCGAGTTCGAAGGTCCGACGTCCGGAGATCACCGCGCCGGTCGCCATCGCCTCGCGGTGGACCTGTCCGCTGGGACCGTCGGATTTCCGGTCGTCGAGCCAGTTGAAGAGCCGTCCGCCATCACGTCCAAGCTCCTGCCCCGGCCGATCGTCCGGCCCGGCGATATAGCCGTCGAGCGACATCGACATGTACAGCCGAATCGGATTGCTCATCCTGACCTCCGTCTCTCCTCCATCGCACGGGTACCCGCCACCTCCTGATCCGCCGGCGGGGCGGGCATGTCACGGGGAAGACTCCGGGCAACCGGTGAACTCATCGGCCCGACCCACCGCCTCTGCCGCCGGGGCCTCCGAGGGGGTACGAGTCTTCCCGTGGTCGCATCTCACGACCGATGGCCGACGGTGCGGTCAGACGGCCTTGACGACGGTGCCGGTGTCTTCGAGCGCGGTGACCTCGTCGGCGGGTGCGGCGGTGTCGGTGACGAGGGTGTGCAGGAGGGTGGAGGGGCCGACGTAGGCGTAGGCGGTGTGGCCGAGTTTGCTGGCGTCGGCGGCGACGATGATGCGGCGTGTGGCGGCGATGCCCGCCTTCTTCACGGCCGCGTCGTCGAGGTCGTAGGCGGTCAGGCCCTGAGCCGCGCTGAGACCGCAGCAGCCCATGACGGCGGTGTCGAATCGCAGTGCCGCGAGGGAGGCGAGGGTGAGGGGGCCGGTGAGGGCTCCCTCGGCGGCCCGGGGCTGCCCGCCGGGCACCATCAGCGTGGCTGGGCCCGGGCCCTCGCCGAACACGTGGATGGCCTGCAAGGACAGGGGCATCACCGTGACCGGCCGCCGGCGCAGCAGGTGCGCGATCTCCAGGCAGGTGGTGCCGCTGTCGAGGAGGACGGTCTCGCCGTCGGCGATGAGCGAGGAAACCTCGGCGGCGATGCGGCGCTTGGCGTCGACGGCCTCGTGGGCACGCAGCGCGAAGGGCGGCTCCTCGCCCCTGAGCAGCAGGGTGCGTGCGCCGCCGCGGACGCGTTCGAGGACGCCTCGCGCGGACAGCGCGTCGAGGTCGCGCCGGATGGTCATCTCGGAGGCGCCGGTCAGTTCGACGAGTTCCTGGACCGTGACCCTGCCCGACTCCCTGACGGCCTGCGCGATGGTCCCGTGCCGGTCTGCGTTGCTGTTCATATCGCGATTGAACACCAACCAAAACGAACAAACAATATGTGCGAAGCGACGGTATTCAATCGCCATCGATGTTCGTTACCGTGATAGGCATGAATGATTCGCTCCGAGGCGCCCGCATAGCGACCTTTGTCTACTTCACCCTGTGCGGCACCCTGATGGGCACCTGGGTGGTGAACATCCCCGCCATAGAGGAGCGCGTGGGCATCACGCACGCGACGCTCGGGGGGCTGCTGGTACTGCTGGGCCTCGGCGCCTTCATCGGTATGCAGGTGGCCGGGCCTCTCACCGACGCTCTGGGGGCGCGCGTCGTCGTCCCCGCCACCGGCGTGCTGTGCGGCGCGGCCCTGGTGCTGCCCGGCCTTTCCCGGGAGCCGTGGACTCTGGCCGGTGCCCTGCTGGTCTTCGGGTTCTGCAACGGCTGCCTGGACGTGAGCATGAACGCCCACGCCGTGCACGTGGAGAAGGCGTACGGCCGACCCGTCATGTCGGCCTTCCACGCCACGTTCTCGGTCGGGGGCGTCCTCGCCGCACTCGTCGGAGCGGCAACCGCGAGCGCCGGTCTGAGCCCCGCCGCGGGCATGGCCGCCATGGGAGTCCTGGGCATCGCGATCGCCCTGATATCGGCACGCGCCCTGCTGCCGGCCGCATCCACCACCGCCGGCACCGACCCTGCGGAGAAGGTTGGGCACACACCGTCCGCCGACCGCAGCGGCACCCGCAGGCGCATCTGGATCCTCGCCGCCCTCGCCCTGATGGTCATGCTGTGCGAGGGAGCCGCCAACGACTGGAGCGCGCTGCACCTGAAGGACGTCCTCGGCGCACCCGCGAGCACCGCCGCCTTCGCCTACGGCACCTTCGCGGCGACCATGACCATCGGCCGACTCCTCGCCGACCGGCTCGTCACCCGGTTCGGGTCCATGGCGATCCTGCGCTACGGCGCGACGACGGCCGCGGTCGGCATCACGATCGTGACCGTGTCCCCATGGATATGGGCCGCGTTCGCGGGGTGGGCACTGTTCGGTCTGGGGCTGTCCGGTTGTGTCCCGCAGTTGTTCAGCGCGGCCGGGCACGCCGACCCCGCCGCCGCGGGGGCCAACGTCTCCCGCGTAGCCGGTCTCGGCTACGTCGGCATGCTCGCCGGCCCCGCCGCCATCGGCTGGCTGACCCACGTCGTCGCCCTGAACCACGCCTTCGTCCTGCTGATCCTGCTGTGTGCGACCACCGCCGTGGCCGCCGGGATCCTCCGCACCGGATCCGACCGCACGCCCGAGATGGCACACGGCAGCCACTGACCGCCTGTGCGGCGCGGCTCACTCCGCGCCGCACAGGCTCCTCCTCCCGCCCCGGCTGCAGAATCCGGAGGAATCCTCGCCATGCACACCGACCGCGGCATCGTCCTGTTCGACCTCTTCGGGGTCATCGCCCGCCACCAACGCCCGGGCGCCCAGGGCAAGATGGCCGCCCTCTGCCACACACCCACCGAGGCTTTCGCCACGGCCTACTGGGGCTGCCGCCCGCCCTACGACGCCGGCCGGAAGTCCGCGTCCGAGTACTGGACCGCCGTCCTGCGACGGCTGTCCCTGTCCGCCGACGCCGACACGATCGAGGAACTGCGCCTCACCGACATCGACAGTTGGTCGCGCGTCGACGACCGGATGGTCTCCTACGTCCGGTCCCTCCGCGATGTCGCCGAGGTCGCCCTGCTGTCCAACATCCCCTCGGACCACGCGGACGCCTTCCTCGCCGCGCAACCCTGGCTGCACCAACTGGACCACGTCGCCTTCTCCGGAAAGATCAAGGCGGCGAAGCCGGACCCGGAGGCCTTCCGTCACTGCGTCGTCGCCATGCGGGCCGCCCCGACCGACTTCCTCTTCGTCGACGACCGCGCGGAGAACGTACGCGCCGCGCAGGCCGTGGGCATGAACGGGCATGTCTTCACCGGCCGCGACGAGCTGGCGGCCGTCATCGACAGCTGGTTGCCGGCTCGACGGCCCACGTGGAGATGACACGGGCGAGCCGATCGCGAGCTCGCCCGGACCGGTCAGTCGAGCAGGGTGTCGCCCTTCACCGTGCGCGTCGAGCCGTCGGCCAGGTGCAGGGTGAGGGTGCCGGTGATCACGCCGTCGGGGTCGCCGTCGGGCCACCAGGCGGTGAAGCGGCCGTCCTCGATCGTGGCCTCGATCGTGTGACCGTGGTCCCGTACGGTGATGCCCTCGACGTCCGAACCCGCCCAGCCGACCACGTAGTTGAGCTCCTCGTCGCCGCTGCCCCGGGAACCCAGCGTGTCCACCTTGATGTGTCCGTCGGGCTGTCGGCGCACCGGCGAGATGCCCATCGACGCGCCGCCGTCCGAACCGGCCAGGCAGTAGGCCGACACGTCGCCGCGCGTGACGACCATCGAGGCGACCTTCCCGCGCAGGTCCGCGTTGCTGATCACCGGCTCGGCGCCGGTGCCGTTCAGGTCCGTCGCGTCCAGGCACCACTTTCCGGCCGCGGAGGCGCGCGCGGCGGCGACGTCCACGTTCTTGGCGGTGCCGGTCCAGCTGGCCAGTTCCGAGGAGGACAGCGGACCCGAACCGCCCATGCCGGGCACACCGCCGTTCACCGCGACCAGCGCGAGGCCGGCCGCGAGCGCACCGGCCGCCGTGAAGGAGAGTCGTCGTACCAGCGGGCGACGGAACGCGGCGCCGGCCGTACGGCCGGGGCGCTCGCTGTCGTCGAGGATGGTCCGCAGCAGCGTCTCCTCGCGGTCGGTCTCCTGGGCGGACGGCGTGCGGCGCGGCGCGGCGTCGAGGTCGGCGAGGCGGGCGAGCAGGTCATTGGTCATGAGAATTCCTGGCTTCCTGTTCGGTGCGTGAGGGGTGCATGAGGGCGCGGGGGGTCAGCGCGTGGAGAGGGAGAGCGCCGACGACCCGGCGACGGCTTGGCCCAGTCGGCCCGCCAGGCGCCGCTTCGCACGGGTGAGGCGCATGGAGTACGAGGCCCGCGTACAGCCCAGCACCCGTGCCGCCTCCTTCGCGGTCAGGTCCTCCCAGACGTGCAGCGCGAGGACTTCCTGGTCGGCGGCGGCGAGCGCCTGCCAGGCCTCGACCAGCTCCAGCCGGCTGTCCACGCCGTCCGTCGGGTCGTGGGCGTCGACGGTGGCGGTCCGGCCGATGTGCACGACGAGCGCGGACTGTCGGCGCATGCCCCGGTTCGCGTTCAGCATCAGGTTGCGGGCGGTGCCGAACAGCCACGGCCGCGCGTCCTCGGGCACCTCGCGCCGTCGGCGCCACGCGGCGAGGAACGTCTCACCGACGACGTCATCGACGTTCATCGGATGCGCGCGACGGCGGACGAACCGCAGCACGTCCTCGTAGTGCGCCCGGTACACCTCGGTGAACTGGGCTTCGGTGGCAATGGGCATGTGCTTCCTTCCCTGGCGTCTGCCCCTACATGTCCGGCGCGCGCACGGGTGCAACAGGCGCTCAGGAAAACCATGTTGGGGCTCAGCCGGGGTCACGCGTCCGGGGCGTCCCCCGGCTCCGGCCGGAACGGACTCGCCGGCCTCGTCCAACGGCGGGGTGAAGGCGACCTCCAGGCGGGTCAGGCCGCGGAAGTTGAGGCTGCGCTGCCACTTCGGGGGCTCGGTACCGTCGAGACGCAGGTCGGGGAGGCGGGTGAGCAGGGCTTCCAGAACGATCGTGCCCTCCGGTTCGCGGCGCCGCACACCAGGAGCACCGTCTGCCCTTCGGCGATGGTGCGGCCCGCCAGGTCCAGGTCGTGCCGGGCCCGGCGCAGCATGAGCTGGACGGGGGCGTCGTAGCGCAGGAGTTCCTGGGCCGCGGCGGGCATCAGGTCGGGCCGCTTGCGCAACTGCTCGGCCGCGTGCGGGTGGTGGAGGAGGGCGAGGGTGGCGTTGCCGATGAAGTGGGTGGTGGTCTCGTGGCCGGCGATCAGCAACAGGGCGCAGTTGGCGCGGAGTTCGTCGGGGTCCTGGTCGGTGTTCTCGGCCTGTGCGGTCACCAGGGCGCGCAGGCTGTCCGGGGCCCGGCGGAGTGTCCGGGCTGGTGAGGAGTCCGCGGAAGTAGGCGAACATGTCCGTCATGCTCCGCGAGGCCTCGCGGTTGCGGTCCATCCTTGCCGCCCTTGTACGGCGAAGGGGGAACTTCCCACACCCTCCGCGTACTTGCTATGTGCTGCTCACCCATGTGGTTCGTGCTCAGGCGGTGAGGCCGAGGGCGTCCAGCGTGGCGACGACCTCCTGGCGGGCGGTCTCGTCCAGTCCTCGCAGGGGACGCGGCAGGTTCGGTTCGCCCGTCAGGCCGAGGTGGGAGGCGGCAGCCGACATCACGCGCAGGCTGCCGTGGCGGCGGAAGAGGGCCCACAACGGTTCGCGTCCCGCGGACAGTTGGTCCGCCCGGTCCGCTTGGCCGGCCTGGGCGGCGCGGGTGAGGGCGAGCGCGGTCTGCGGAAAGGTGCCGCCCAGGACCGAATACCAGGCGTCACAACCGGAGTTCAGACCGCGGGCCGCCGTCCAGTCGCCGCTCACCCCGATGGTGACGGTGTCGGGGATCAGCGCACGCAGCGCGTCGACGCGGAGTTCGGCCTCGCGCGGATCCTCGGGCACACCGGGGATCTTGATCGAGCCGACGTTCGGCAACCGCGCGATACGGCCGTGCAGTTCGTCGGTGAAGTGGACGTGCGTGGTGCCCGGGTTGTCGTAGACGCACAGCGGCACGGAAAGTTCGCGCGTGACGTCCTCGTACAGGCCGAACACCTCGTCCTCGGTGAGGAGTTGATACGTCATCGGGGCGAGCAGCACTCCGGAGGCACCCGCCTTCTGCGCGTCCTCGGCCAACTCCAGTACGTGCGCGGTACGCAGCGCGCCGATACCGACGATGACGGGCACCCCGTCGGCGGCCCCCACCGCGATCTTCGCCGCGTGGGCGCGCTGCTCCCGGGTGAGGTAGGCGTAGCCGCCGGTGGAGCCGAGCGCGCCGATGGAGTCCACACCGGCGGCGGCGAGGCGGGCGACGAGCGCCGCGTACGCCGTTTCGTCGATGCCCTGTTCGCTGGTGGGTGTGAGGGGGAAGGCGCTCAGGCCGCGGAACATGATGGCTCCTTGAATGAGGGGCGGGAAG
>NZ_JBXVPZ010000165.1:0-19353 GCF_057961495.1 Streptomyces sp. P5F9
CGCCTGGACCCCGCACTCCCGCTGCGCCCCCAACTGGCCCAACTCATCGCCACACACAGCCCGTTGCCCGACCCCGCCACCTTCACCAGCTCCGTACCGGGCGAGTCGGCGTCCCGCCTCCGACGCCTCTTCTACGACATGATCGGCATCCCCGAACCGGACGCGCCCGCGCTGCTCGAACCGCTCCCGCTCCCGCCGTTCGAACCCGCGGCGCACACGGTCCCGCTCCAGGTGCTGACCACGTTGTCGGGCTCGGGCGAAGTCTCGGTCGTCCGGTACGCGGGCCCGCACCCGGCGCCCGACGGCACGGGCGAGACGCACATGGCGGTGCACGAGGACACCTGTGAGCAGTCCCAACTCTCCCTGGCCGACGTGGTGTTCCGGTACGGCGCGGCCGACGATCCGCGCTTCGGGTCACCCGCGCTCTGGACGACGGAGACACTCGCCCGGCACCCGCAGTGCGCCCTGGCCGCGTACATCACCGGCCCCGGCACCTGCACGGTCCGCACCTCGGACGACACCCTGCTGCACCTGCGCGCGGAGCCGGGCGCGGACGCCGATCCGGCAGCCTGCGCCTCGGCCCTGCATGCCTGGCTCGCGTCCGGCAAGTCCCTGCACGAGGTCGTCACCCAGGGGCTGACCGTACACACGGGAGGGGCCGTGCACCGGGTACGGGTCACCCACGGTTAGCCCTCGCACCGTTCGCGCAGGCCGCGCAGATACTCCAGGTGCTGTTCGGCGTTCTCGTCGCGGAGGGCGGCGGTCGCTTCGTCGATCAAGGCGCGGGCGGCCGTGAACTCGTCGCTGTTCAGGCGGGTTTCGGCGAGGTCGGTGAGGGTGCGGGCCGTGTTGTAGGCCTCGCCGCCGGCGCGGAAGAAGGCCAGGGCGCGGTCCAGGCGCTCGACGGCCTCGGCCTGACGGCCCAGTCCGCGCAGGGCACGACCGCGGTGGCGTTCCAACAGGGCGCGGGCGCGCGGCAGATCGGCGGCGCCCTCGTCGGCGGGACCGATGCCGTCGAGGATGCGGTACGCCTCGTCGAAGGCCGCGTACGCCTCGTCGAAGCGCCACTGGCGCAGCCGGAGCAGGCCGAGGAACTCGACGGCGGAGGCCTGGCCGCGTACATGTCCTCCCGCCCGTTCGTCCCGTGCCGCCGCGAGCGCCTCGGGTTCCGCCTCGTCCCAGCGCCGCAACTCCATGAGGCTGTGGGCGAGTTGGGCGTGCAGGGCACCGGCGATACGGGTGCCCGGGAAGTGGGTGTCCGCCGTACGGACCCCCGACTGGAGGGCGGGCAGCAGTATGTCGTGGTGGCCCGCCTTGAGTTGGAGCGGCCACAGGGCCTGGCCCAGCAGGACGACGGTGTCCCAGTCGCCGAACTCCTCGGCTGCGTGCACCGCTTGGACCAGGTTGGAGGACTCGGCGGCCAGTGCGGCGACGCCCGCGCCCCGGTTCTCGTACGACAGCGGTGTGGGCGTGGACGGGACGCGCCAGCTCTCGGGCAACGCGGCCTGTGCCGCGGCGAGTGCGAGGTGCAGATAGCCCTCGACGGTGCGGGACACGGCGGCGGAGCACGCGGCGATGCCGTCCACGGCGGCGGCTGTGCGGGCGGCGTGCGCGCGGACGGCGGGCCGGTAGCGGTAACGGCCGTCGTCCGTGACCTCGATGAGCAGGGCGCCGGCCAACTCGTCGAGGAGCCGGGCGGCTTCGGCCTCGTCGGTATCGGCGGCTCGGGCGGCCGCGGCGGCGTCGAGGGCGGGCCAGTCGTACAGGCCGGTCAGGCGGTAGAGGCGAGCGGCGTCCGGGGTCAGCAGGCGGTAGGAGTCCTCGACTGCGGAACTCACCGGGTCGTATGCGGACCCGGGTGTCTCCGGCGGTAGGGGCGGCCCGGCCAGCCGGGGTGCGGCGGCGCGCAGCGCGTAGGGCGAACCGGCGCAGCGGTCCAGTACGGCGGGCAGCGTGGCGCGGGCGGCACTGACCGCGGGTTTGCCGACCAGCTCGGTGAGCAGCCGTTTCGCGTCCCGGCGACCGAGCGGTCCGACCGGGATCCGCAGGGCGTCGAGGCCGATGAGCGGATTCCGCGCCACGACGAGGGTGACCACATCCGGCGCCGGTGCCAGCAGCGGCTGCACCTGGGCGCCGGAACACGCGTGATCGAGCACCACGAGAACGCGGCGGCCGGTCAGGGAGCGCCGGAACAGGGCGGCCCGGTCGGCGGTCACGGGCGGTATGTCCTCGTCGGGCAGGCCGAGTTGGCGCAGCAGCGTGGCCAGGACCGGTCCGGGGCCGAGCGCGCGCAGGTCGGCGTAGAGCTGCCCGTCGGGGAAGCGGGCCACCTGTCGTGCGCCCCAGTGGAAGGCGAGGGTGCTGGTGCCGATGCCCTCGGGGCCGTGGAGGAGCGCCAGCCGTGGACGGCCGTCGAAGGCGCGGGTCGCCTCCTTGTCCAGGAGTTTCAGGGCGTCCTGACGGTCCGTGAAGGAACGGGGTGCCGACGGGAGGCAGTGGCGTCCCGGCCCGGTGACGGGCTGCGATCTGCGCACGCCTCGCGCGAACCGGGTCCAGGCGAGGGCGAGTTCGGGGTCACTGTGGACACGGTCGTGGACCATGCGCGCGATCGCGTTCACCTCGTCGGGGGTGGCGGGTGCCGTCACCTCGCGTCCGGCGAGGCGACGGACCATTCCGCCGGCCGACTCCCAGGCCAACTTGCCTGCCTCACCGGCCATCCCGGAGCCGACGGCCCCGAACACCGCACCGATGGCGCTCGTGGACAGCAGATCCATCACCTCGTGCACTCCCCCGTCGTCCGCTCACCGCACAGCGGATCAACCTTAGCGCCGGTGAAGGATGGTGACGATGGGTCACCTCTGTTCCGGACGGCTCAACCGCGCTTCGGCCTCGCCGGAATCCCGTAAGCCCGCTCCACCCGCAACCGCAGCACCAGCCTCCGGTCCCGCACCATCGCCGCCCGGTAGTCGCCCCAGTCCGGGTGCTCGCCGAGGACGTCGCGGTAGAGCCGGATGAGTTCCTCGACCGTGTCGTCGTGCGGGTCGGCGGCGACCGGGGTGAGGTCCGCCGTACCCTCGGCGACCGTGAAGGCCCAGCGGTCGGCGCTGGTCACGTGATAGGAGGCGCGGGGGTCCCGGCGCAGGTTGCGGGTCTTGGTGCGGTCGTCGGTGATCGACACCCGGATGATCCGCTCGTCGGGGTAGTAGGCGTGGCTGACGTTCGACAGCTGGGGCCGGCCGTCCTTCTTGAGGGTGACCAGTACCCCGCCGTGGCCCTCGGAGAGCAACTGGAGCAGTGCGTCCTGCGTCGCGTCGTGAGTCATGCGTCCATCAACCGTGTGAAGCGGGTCACGCATTCCCCGAGCTGGGAGCCAGCGAGTAGACACTGTCTACGAATGGCTGGTAGACAATGTCTATGAGCGTGAGCGAACCGGAAGCAGGACTGCGCGGCCGCCTGGTCGACGTGGGTGTGGAGCTGGTGGCCCAGGAAGGTGCGCAGGCGTTGACCCTGCGCGAGATCGCCCGGCGGGCCGGTGTCTCCCACGGGGCACCCCGCCGCTATTTCCCCACCCACCTGGAACTCCTGTCCGCCATCGCGCGGCGCGGCTTCGCCGACCTGGGCGAGCGGGCGACGCGGGCCCTCGGAGAGGCTGGAGCGAGCCCGCGCGCGCAATTGACAGCGCTTGGCCACGTCTACCTGGAGTTCGCGCTCGACAACCCCGGCATGTACGAGTTGATGTTCCGTCACGACCTGCTGGAGAGCGGGCACTTGGGGCTGCGGGACACCAGCCTGCCCCTGTTCGGCGTCCTGGTGGACCTGGTCGGCCGGTCGCGTCCCGACGTGGACGCCCGCCTGGTCGCGGGCGCGTTGTGGGCGAACCTGCACGGCATCGCCCAGCTCTGGCGCTGGGGCAGCCTCCAACTCGCCACCGGCGCCGCCGACTTCGTCCCCCTGTTGCGGTCGGCCCTCGACGCGCACCTGGGTCCGGAGGGCACCCGATGACGGTTCACCGAAGGCTCGTGCTGGCGAGCAGTGTCGCCGGCGCCGCAATCGTCGCGCTGGACGGGACCGTACTCACCGTCGTACAGCCCACCCTGCAACGGGAGTTGGGGGCCTCGCTCGCGCAGGTCCAGTGGACGAGCACCGCGTATCTCGTCGCCGTGGCAGGCCTGTTGGTGTCGGCCGGGCGGATCGGGGACCGGTACGGGCATCAGCGGGTGTTCGGGCTCGGCATGCTCGGCTTCGGTCTCGCCTCGGCCGGGATCGGTCTGGCGCCCGGTGTCGGCTGGGTGATCGGACTCCGGGTCGTCCAGGGGGTGTTCGGGGCGCTGCTCCAACCGGCCACGCTCGGCATGCTGCGCGCCGCGTTCCCGCCCGACCGGCTCGGCATGCCCATCGCCGTACGGACGAGTGTGATCGCAGTGGCGGCGGCCGCCGGGCCGTTGGTGGGCGGGGCGTTGGTGGACGCGGTGGGCTGGCGGGCCGTGTTCTTCCTGAACGTCGTGCCCTCGCTCGTGTTCGGCGCGCTCGCCCTGACCGTTCGAGGACCGCGACAACGACAGTCAAACGGCGTCCGGTTCGATCTGCCCGGCGCCCTGCTCCTCGCGCTCTCCCTCGCCTCGCTCGTCCAGGCCCTGGTGGATCTCCCCGGCTCGGCCGCCGGGTTGGCCGTATCGGCGCTGGCCGGCGTCTCCTTCGTACGCCACGAACGTCGTACCGCACATCCGCTCCTGCCACCGGACGTCGTCGGCTCGGCGGCGATACGCGGAGCGCTCGGAATGCTGCTCGCCGCGTCGGCCGCGTTCTCCGGGACGCTGTTCGTCGTCACCTATTTCCTGCAGGACACGATGGGACTTGGCCCGTTCCAAAGCGCGCTCCGAGGAGTGCCGTTGGCCGCCGCGATGGTGCTCACGGCACCCGCGACGGCCGTGGTGCTGCGCCGGGCCGGGGCCCGCTCCACGACCGGAGCGGCGATGGTGGTCGTAGCCCTGGCCGTGCTCGTGCTGTCCCGGGCCTCCGGCACAGCCACGGTATGCGCGGGTTTCGCCCTGCTCGGGGCCGGGTTCGGAACGGTGATGGTGGCGGCGACCCAGGTCGTCGTACGGGCGGCGGTCGTCGAATCGGCCGGGGTGGCGGGCGGGCTGAAGCAGACCGCAGTGAACGTGGGGCCGACGCTCGGGGTCGCGGCGGGAAGTGCGCTGATGGCCGCCGGTGGGCGGGAGTTGGCGCTCGGAATCCTCGCCGCGGTGGCCCTGACCGGCGCTCTCGCCTGTCTCGTGCTGCCCGGGCGGACAGTCGCGTCGCTCACACATCCCCCCGTTACAGGAGACCGCGCAGGTGTTCCTGCGCGACGATGAGTTCCGAGGTGTCCGGGGCCGGGTATGCGGGACCCCACCTCGTGAACGCAATTCGGAGGAGAGCCATGGCACAGCTGCGACAAGAGGTCGACCCGGACGAGGTCGGACTGGATCACAAGGCGCTGGACCGCCTGGACCAGCACTTCGCCCATTACGTCGACGTGGAGCGCCTGCCGGGCTTCCTGGTGTCCGTGGCCCGTCACGGCCGCGTCGCCCACCTCACCGCCCACGGGCACCGCGATGTCGCGGCCCGACTGCCCGTCACGCCGGACACGTTGTACCGGATCTACTCCATGACCAAGCCGGTCACCGCGGTCGCCGCGCTGATCCTGATGGAGGAGGGCAAGCTCTCCCTGGACGACCCGGTCGGCCGTCATCTGCCGGCCTTCGCGGACATGCGGGTCTACGACAGCGGCTCCGGCGCCGATGTGAAGACGCGGCCGGTGGAGCAGCCGGTGCTGATCCGGCATCTGATGACCCACACCTCGGGCCTGACCTTCGCGTTCTACCACTCGCATCCGGTCGACGCCCTGTACCGGGACGCGCACCTGGAGTCGTCGGTGCCGCCCGGCGCGAACCTCGCCGAGACGATCGACATCTACGCGAGCCTGCCGCTGCAGTTCGAGCCGGGCACGCAGTGGAACTACTCCGTCGCCTCGAACGTGCTCGGCCGGGTCGTCGAAGTGGTCTCCGGGCAGCGGCTCGACGAGTTCTTCGCCGAGCGGATCTTCCGGCCGCTGGGGATGCCGGACGCCGGCTTCTCGGTCCCGGACGAAAAGGCCGGCCGGCTCTCCGAGTTGTACGGCGACGCCGACGGCGGCGGTATCGAGTCGATCGCCGGGCTGCCGCTGCGGGGTGGCCGGCCGCGGTTCCTGTCGGGCAGCGGCGGGATGGCGGCGAGCCCGTACGACGTGCACCGGTTCGCGGAGTTCCTGCGGCGGCGGGGCGAACTCGACGGCACCCGGCTGCTCGCGCCCGAGACGGTCGACCTCATGGCCAGCAACCACCTTCCCGGCGGCGCCGACATGCGCGCCTTCGGCAGCCCCGCGCATCAGGAACCCGGCAACGACGGAATGGGCTTCGGCCTCAGCGTCTCCGTGGTCATCGACCCCGAGCGCACCCAATCCCCCATGGGACTGGGCGCGTTCGGGTGGAGCGGCGCGGCTACGACGACGTTCTGGGTGGACCCGAGCCGCGATCTCACCGTGCAGTTCATGACCCAGCTGCGGCCGAAGCACTCCCTGAAGATCATCCCCGAGCTGAAGCAGCTGGTGCACGAGGCCGTCACGGACTGAGGCTCAGCCACTCCGCCGGCAACTGCTACTGATCAACCCGCAGTGTGAACTCCAGTCCCTCCCCCGCCAGTTCACTCAGCCACTCCCGTGACCGTTCCGCCGTCTCCGCCGCCCGGTTCAGGCCGGACGGCAGGTCGTCGGAGAGGATGTGGCGGACGGCGAGGGAGAGCGGGCGCGAGACGCAGCGGGCCATGGCGCTCTCCTCCTCGTCGCCGACCAGGTCGAGGAGGTAGCTGCCGGACCAGGCCTGGCCCGTGTCGCCCCGGACGTCCAGGGACACTTCGAGGACGACCCGGTCGTGGTCGGCGTCCGTGGTGGGGTAGGTCGCCGCCAACTCCCTTGCCAGCGCGGCGATCCGGGTGTCGTCGCCCGCCTTCAGCTCCTCGAACACGGCGTCCCAGGCCCGCAGCCAGCCATCGAGTCGCAGCGTGCCGCGCACGAACGTCCGCGGTGTCCAGGACGCCGGCAGCCCGTACTGCTCGATGAACGGCACACTGTCCCGGTTCGGATAGACCTCGAAGGTCTCGCCGTCGACGACGTGCGGCCGGGTCACCTCCCAGGGCCGGTCGGCCGTGGTCTCCTCGCCGTCCTCCAGGTACCGCGCAGGCGAGCGCAGCGCCCCCAGGACTCCGGCGGGCGCCCAACTGAACCGGTACCGGAAGTCGTTGGGCACCGCCGGGACACCGCCGCAGTACGACGTGAGGCTGTACGAGGCCGCCGTGCCCTCGCCGATCGCCTCCCGGGCGCGGGCGACCAGGCTGTGCGCGAAGAGATGGTCGATGCCGGGGTCGAGGCCGGCCTCGGTGAGGACGACAATGCCCGCCTTCTCGGCCGCCGGTACCTGTTCCAGGACGGCGTCCGACACATAGCTGGAGCAGGCGAAGTGCGCCTGCCGCCGCACGCAGACGGCCAGCAGCGCCGCGTGCTCAGGCGCGGGCAGCATGGAGACGACGACGTCTCCGGGCGCCAACTCGGCCGTGAGGGCGGCAGGTTCGAAGGCTCGCGGTTCGGCGCGTCCCGTCAGGCCCAGGTGGTCGAGGGCCTGCGCCGCGCGCTCCTCGGTGCGGTGCCACAGCCGTACCCGCTCGGCCGTGTCGCACAGCAGGGCGAGCCCGCTGCCCGTGGACAGTCCGGCGCCGATCCAGTGGACGGTGCCGCTCGCGCGCACCACGTCAGACATGGCCCAACTCCCCATCTGCCACGGCGATTCCGAGTTCACGGGACTTCGTACGGAACAGGTCGAGGGCGCGTCCCCACGCCTCGCCGGTCCCGAAATCCAGGAGTTGGGGCAGCAGCGCGGCCGAGAAGTCGGTGCTGGACTCCCTCGGGAGGAGGGACGGCAGGTTGTCGATCGCGATGAGGTCGAGCGGGGGGCGCTCGCGCAACTGCCGTACGGGGTCGTCCCATTCGGTCGTGCGGTCGTAGACCGGCAGGACGTTGAGGGGCGAGCCGACGTCGCAGGTGACGTCGGAGACGGTGCGGAGGCGGCGGGTCGGGTCGTCGAGGTCCACATCGCGGAGGAAGGGCGGGACGGGGGTCGTAGCCAGAACGCAGTTGACCAGGACGTCGTGGGCCAACAGGGCCGGGCGGTCCAGGTTCTGGGTCTCGGCCATGTCCCAACAGGTCGGTTCGATCCCGGCGGTGGAGAACGCGACCCGCGCTCCGCGTCCGCTGCGGCCGAGCGCGCCGATCACCAGCGCGTTGAACTCCGCCTCCCCTGCGGCGGGTTGGAGCTGCTCATCCAGCTCCTCCTTCGAGGTGGGCGTCAGCGGTGCGACCAGCCGGCCCCGGTGCTGGAGGACGGCCAGGGCCGCGCCCAGGTAGCCGGCCCAGAAGCCGAACGCGGCGAGGCGGCGGCCTTTGTCGTCCACCAGGTATTCGAGGTCGAGCAGCGCTCCGCCCCCGGCCGCGAACCGGCTCAGCAGGTCACTCGCTCCCGGCTGGTCCTTGTAGGCGTGCCCGAAGAAGATGTGACGGTGGGTCAACTCAGTGGGCTGGTCCGGGAGTTCCTTGAGGCCGAGGATCACCGTGTCCTTCGGCGCCGACGCCCAGGAGTCCGCGGGTGCGACGCGGGCGCCGACCGCCTCGTACTCCTCGATGGGGAAGATCCGTTGCGGGGACTCCTCGACCGTGAGGGTCACGCCGTTCTCGACGAGGCGGCGGGCGTCGGAGGGGACGACCGGGGTGCGGCGTTCGGTCGTGCGGGGCTCGTGGCGCAGCCACAGATGGAGCTCGGTCATACCAGGTTGACCTCCGGGCGCGGGGCGTCGGCCGCGAACCGGCCGGCGCTCAGGGGGCTGACGTCCACGAAGGGTACGTGGCCGAGGTACAGGTCGCGGACGACCTCGCCGACGGCCGGTCCCTGGAGGAAACCGTGGCCGGAGAAACCGGTGGCGTAGAGGAAGCGGGAGACCGAAGTCGCCTCGCCGATCAGGGCGTTGTGGTCCGGCGTGTTCTCGTACAGGCCCGCCCAGCCGCCGGTGCGGCGCAGGTCGAGGAGGCCGGGGGCGCGGCGCCGCATGGCGTCGGCGAGGCGGGGGATCCAGCGGTCGTGGGTGTCGGTGGCGAAGCCGGGACGCTCGTCGGGGTCGGACATGCCGACGAGGAGGCCGGGGCCCTCGGTGTGGAAGTAGAGGCTGGTGGTGAAGTCGATCGTCATGGGGAGGTTGGGCGGCAGTCCCGTGACCGGTTCCGTGACCGCGATCTGGCGGCGCAGCGGTTGCACGGGGAGGTCCACGCCCGCCATCGCGCCGATCCCCTTGGACCAGGCGCCGGCCGCGCAGATCACGGTGCTGGTGTCGATGCGGCCCAGGGTCGTCACGACCGCCGTGATGGTGTAGCCGTGTGTCTCGATGCCTGTGACGTCGGTGTGGCGCAGGATCGTCGCGCCGTGGGCGCGGGCGGCGGCCGCGTAGCCGTGGACGACCGCCTCGGGGGTGCAGTGGCCGTCGTCGGGCGAGTAGGCGGCGGCGATGAGGCCTTCGGTGCTGATCAACGGGGAGAGGCGGCGGGCCTCGGCGGGGTCGATGATGCGGCTGGGCACGTCGAGGGAGTTCTGCAGCCGGACGCCCGCCTCGAAGGACGCCACGTCCTCGGGCGTCGAGAGGAGGAACAGGTAGCCGACGCGATGTAACCCGATGTCGTGGCCGGTGTCCTCCTCGAAGCGTCCGAAGGCCTCCAGACTGCGTGCGCCCAGTTGCACGTTGAGGCCGTCGGAGAACTGTGCGCGTACTCCGCCGGCCGCCTTGGAGGTGGACCCGGCGGCGAGTTCGTCCCGTTCGACGAGGACGACGTCACGGACGCCGGCGCGGGCCAGGTGATAGGCGATGCTGGTGCCGATGACCCCGCCGCCGATGACGACGACCTCTGCCTGACGCTTCACGGACGCTCCTTCTTGGCCGCGTCGATGACGGCCCAGGCCGCGGCCGCGTCCTGGATGCCGAGTCCGACGCTGTTGTAGTGGACGATGTCGTCGGGCCGGGTGCGGGCCGCGCGGCGGCCGGTGAGGACGGCGCCGAGCGGGATCAGGTCCTCGGGGGTGAGCAGCCCGGCGCGCAGGGCGTCGACGATCGGCCCGGCGTGTCCGGCGGCCGTCTCCGGGTCGTCGACGACGACGGCCGCCGACCGTCGTAGGACCTCGGGGTCGACCTCGCTGCGGGTGGGTTCGAAGGAGCCCACGCTGACGACCGTGCACCCGGGCGCGAGCCAGGCGCCGTGCACCACGGGGGTGGTGCTGAGCGTGCAGGCCGCGACCACGGACGCGCCGGTCACGGCCTCCTTCGCGGTGGCCACCGCCTCGACGGGGAAGGGCAGTTCGGCCGTCAGCGACTGTGCGGCCCGTGCGCGCCGCTCGGGGTTCGGGCTCCACAGGCGTACGGATGTCAGGTCCCGGACCCGGGCGATCGCGCGGACGTGGGCGAGTGCCTGGGTGCCGGAGCCGAGGACGCCGAGGCGGTCGGCGTCGGGGGCGGCCAGGGTGTCGACGGCGACGGCGCTGCCCGCGGCCGTGCGCAGGGTCGTCACCGCCGTGCCGTCCATGACCGCGACCAGCTGTCCAGTGGACCGGTCCAGCGCGCTGATCACCGCGTGGACCGTGGGCAGCCCGGCCCGCGCGTTGGCCGGGTTGACGCTGCCGAACTTCGCCACCGCCCCGGTGTCCGCCGACAGCCGGGAGACATAGGCGAAGACGACGCTGTCGTCGAAACGGCTCGGGTGCATGATCTTGCCGGGCAGGTCGGCGTTGCCGTCACCGAGGGCGGTGAAGGCCGCGCGCTGCGAGGCGATGGCCGTGTCGGCGTCGAGCAGCTGCCTGACCCGGTCGCCGGAGAGGAAGAGGACGTCGTCGGTCATTCCCTCTTCCTGTCCGGACCGCGCTCACCCGAATCAGGACCAGTGCGCCACCGCGTCCAAATGGGGCAGGTGGTGGTCGAGACGCTCCCGCTTGGTGCGGAGGTAGGTGATGTTGTTCTCGCAGGGCGGGATCAACAGCGGTACCTCTTCGGAGACTTTGATGCCGTGTTCCAGCAACGCCTCGCGTTTGCGCGGGTTGTTGGAGAGCAGACGGACGCTCGCCACCCCGAGGTCGTGCAGGATCTCGGCGGCGACGCCGTAGTCGCGGGCGTCGACCGGGAGGCCGAGGGCGAGGTTCGCTTCGACGGTGTCGAGGCCCTCCGCCTGCAGGGCCATCGCGCGCAACTTGGCGAGCAGGCCTATGCCGCGGCCCTCGTGCCCTCTCAAGTAGACGACGATGCCCCGGCCTTCGGCGACGACGGCACGCATCGCGGCGTCCAGCTGGTCGCCGCACTCGCAGTGCTGGGAGCCGAAGGCGTCGCCCGTCAGGCACTCCGAGTGGAGTCGGGTGAGTACGTCGTCCGTGCCGATGTCGCCGTAGACCAGGGCCACTTGCTCGTCACCGCGGTCGTGGTCCAGGTAGCCGATCGCCTGGAATTTGCCGTACACGGTGGGCAAGGGAGCATTCACGACACGTTCCGCGCCCCTGGGCTGCGCGGACTTCTGCTTGCCGAGTACGCCAATGTTTTCTGTCATGATCTGGTTCCTAAGCAGAGACGAAAGGCCGTGAAAAAATGAATGGTTCGGGCTCACGGACGGCGGCATACGGACTGGTGCCGGCGGACACCACGGAGGACGTGCGGTCTAGGGGGGCAGAAGTATCAGCACAGGTCGCCGTCCTTCCGGTCGGCAGTTTCGAGCAGCACGGCCCGTATCTCCCGCTGGCGACCGACACGTTGGTCGCCTGTGCCGTGGCCCGGGAGATCGCCGCGGCGTACCCGGTGCATCTCCTCCCGCCGGTGACGATGGCCTGCTCGCACGAGCACGCGGCCTGGCCGGGGACCGTCAGCATCTCTTCCGTGACCCTTCATGCGGTGGTGCGGGACATCGCGGACTCGCTCCGCCGCTCGGGGGTCGAGACCCTGGTGGTGGTCAACGGTCACGGCGGAAACTACGTGCTGGGCAACGTCGTTCAGGAGTCCTCCGCGCGCGGTGAGCGGATGGCGCTGTTCCCCGCCGCCGAGGACTGGGAGACGGCGCTGGAGCGGGCCGGAGTACTGACCTCGTTGCTCACGGATATGCATGCGGGGGAAATCGAGACCTCCATTCTTCTGCACGCTCATCCCGAATTGATCCGTCCCGGATATGAGACCTCCGATTTCGTCGCCGACGACCGTCGCCATCTCCTGACGCTCGGTATGGCCGGCTATACCGAGTCGGGCGTCATCGGGCGCCCGTCCCTCGGCTCGGCGGAAAAGGGGAAGGCACTGCTGGCGAGCCTCGCCGATTCCTTCGGCGCGTATTTCTCGATGCTGACCGCAGAGGCCTGAGCGGGCACCGGGTCCGGTACGGCGGTGCCGGGCCCGGCGGTGCGCAGGCCGGTGTACCAGCGGGCGACCAGGACCAGCAGGCCCGGCAGGGCGGCGACGAAGCTGAGCACGCCGTAGATCACGGAGACGGCCAGGCCGCTGGTCGCGCCGAGGCCCGCGGCGCCGAAGGCCCAGGCGGTGACGCCCTCGCGGGGGCCCCAGCCGCCGACGTTCAGCGGCAGGCCCATGGCGACGAGCGCGAGGACCGCGATCGGCAGCAGCTGGGCGACGGTGGCGGCGGAGCCGGCGGCCCGGGCGGCGACCACGAACATCGCGAGGTGGCCGGCCAGGATGACGAGCGAGGAGAAGGTGACGCCGGGCCAGTTGGCGCGGGAGAAGAGTCCGGCGCGTGCCTCGTCGAGGGTGGTGCGCAGGGCGCGGCCCCGGCGGGTGGCGGTGGCCGGACGGTTCATGCGTACGGCGGCCACGACGGCCAGTGCTCCGACGGCGGCGAGCAGCACGACCGGAGCGACGCTGCGGGCGTCGGCCATCACCGGGGAGTCCAGACCCAGCAGGACCGTCACTCCTACGGCGGCCAGCGCGAGCTGCCCCGCGACGCGCTCCAGGACGACGGCGCGTACGGCGCGGCCCATGTCGCCGGCACTCTGTCCGTGGCGTACCGCGCGGTGCACGTCGCCGAGGATGCCGCCGGGCAGGGCCGCGTTGAGGAACAGGGCGCGGTAGTAGTCGGCGACGGCGGGGCCGAGCGGCAGCTTGATGCGCAGGCCGCGCGCCACGAGGGCCCAGCGCCAGGCGCTGAACACCGTCGTGACCACGCCGATCGCGAGGCCGATGAGCAGCGTCGGTGCGTCGATGCGGCGCAGGCCGTCCAGGAAGACGCCGGTGCCGAGGCGCCAGAGGAGGACGCCGAGGATGGTGACGCCGGCGACCGTGCCGAAGTGGGTGCGTACCGTGCGGGAGTTCACCCGGGTCAGGATCGCGCGCAGGACGCGGCGGGCGCCGGAGGCGCGGTCGGTGCCGGGGCGGGGGGCGGCGACGATCACTCCGATGCGGTCGCCGGAGACGGCCGAACTGTGCAGCGGCGGGGTGTGCTTGGGACGGCGCACCTCTTCTACGGCGGTCTTGGCGCGCAGTGCGAGGGCGACCGGCGTGGACCGGTCCACACGCACCCTGCGGGTCCGGGTGCTCGGCCGCGGTGCGACCGTCCGCATGGTCTCGACGCTCATGACGTGCCCCCCGTCGGCCGGGCCAGTGCCAGCAGGTCGCTGTGGTGGACGAGCACGGTCAACTCCCCTGCCGCGCAAGCCGCGAGGCGCCGTTGCAGATAGTGATCGGCGCGTTCCTTCAGCTCGGGGCGTTCCTCGACGGCCGCGCCGATCCAGCCGCGCAGCCACTCGGCGGTGAGCGCGGCCTCGTCGGGGCCGAGCCGCCAGGCGCTCGGGTGGACGCGGACCGTGGCGCCGTGCGCGGCGAAGGCCTCGCAGGTGACGGTGACGGCGTCCGGGCCGAGGAGGCCGTCGCGCCGCTGGTGGGCGTTGAACGCGTCGGCGATCTCGGCGTCCATCGGGTCGGCCGGGGTGATCTCGACCCGGCCCGCCACGGACAGCGTGAGCAGCGCCGGGCAGCCGGCGCCGACACAGGCGGCGACGAGGGCGTCGACCTCCTCGCGGGTCAGGACGTCCAGCAGTGCGGAGGCCGTCACCAGCGAGGCACCGACCAGCGCGTCCGGGGTCAGCCGGGCCACGTCACCGCGCCGGGTCTCCACGGTGACGCGGCTGCCGTCGGCGGCGGCGCGGGGTGAGGCGACGGCGGCGAAGTGCAGGAGGTAGGGGTCGCGGTCGTGCAGGATCCAGTGCTGGGCGCCGTCGAGGCGGGGCGCGAGCCACCGTCCCATCGAGCCGGTGCCGCAGCCCAGGTCGTGGATGACGACCCCGGAACGGCCGGGCAGGTTGGCGAGCCGGATGCGCAGCGGGTCGAGCAGTTCGGGCGCCCGCGCGACGGCGTCGGCACCCTCCCGCAGCTCCAGCCACTCGGGCGCGTACCGCGGCGGATCGTCGGGGCCGACGTCCCGCAGCCGTACGGTGGCCCGCTCGCCGGGGCGGCCGGCGGGCCCGGCGCCGGGGATCACGGAACCCTGCTCCGCCTGCTCGCCCGCGTCCGTTTGGACCGTTCCCACCATGATGTCCTCCGGCCCCGGCTGTCCAGCCGTCAGGTCCTTCGCGTCGGTCTCCGCCGGGGCGACCAGCATGCCCAGCGGTACGCCCCTGGGCCCCGGCTGCGCCGGAATCCGTCCAGCCTGTGCTGTGGCCCGTGTGGACCGCGTATTCCTCATGCCGCCCTCCGGGGCTCGCTGGGAAGCCGGGTGAGGACGCCGGCCAGGCTGCGGGCCGTGGTGGCCCAGCCGTCGAGGGCCGCGCGCCGGCCGCGGGCGGCCGCCTTGAGCCGCCGGCGTACGTCGGCCTCGCCGAACCAGCCGCGCAGTTCGGCGGCGAGGGCGGCGGGGGCCTCCGGCGGGACGAGGATGCCGGGCACCCCGCCGTCGGGGGCGCGGCCGACCGCCTCGGGCAGCCCGCCGACGTCCGTGGCCAGCACCGGGATGCCCCGGGCGAGGGCTTCGGTGACGGCCATGCCGTACGTCTCGGCGTACGACATGAGGACCATGAGGTCGGCGGAGGCGTAGGTGGCGTCGAGTTCGGCGCCGGCCCGCGGGCCGGCGAGGTGCAGCCGGTCCTGGAGGCCGTGGCGCTTGATGAGGTCGCGCAGGTGGCCGACGTACTCCGGGTCGTTGCCGAAGCCGCCGACGCACTCGCAGGTCCACGGCAGGTCGGCCGCGGCGGCGAGGGCCTCGATCAGCCGGTGCTGGCCCTTGCGCGGAGTCAGCGTGGCGACGCACAGGAGGCGGGAGACGCCGTCGGTGCCGGAGGCGAGGGGGGCGATGTCGGCGCCGGGGGTGGCGACATGGACGCGCTCGGGGGCGAGGCCGTGGTGGGAGACGAGACGGCGGACCGCCCACTCGCTGGTGCCGACGACGGCCGACACCGCGCGCAGGACCGTACGTTCCTTCTCGTCCAGCTCCGCGGCGACGGCGGCCTCCAGGCCGGTCTCGTCGCCGAGCGGGAGGTGGACGAGGACGGCCAGGCTCAGCCGGTCGGCCTCCGGGACGATGATCTCGGGGACTCCGCAGGCCACGATCCCGTCCAGCAGTACGGCGGCGCCGTCCGGCAACTCGCGCAGCACACGGGCGAGTTCGGCACGCGCGGCCGCACCGGGCCGGGGCCACCCGCCGTCCACGGCGTGTTTGTGGACCTGCCAGCCGAAGCCGGGCAGGTCCAGGCTGACCCGCCGGTCGTAGGCGTTGCCGCCGCTCGGCGCGGCCGGGTCGTCGACACCGCCCGGCATCACGAAGTGCACGGTGCGCAGGGACATGGGGATGATCTCGGCATTCCGGGAGGCCGCGCGCTGTGCGGGCAGGAATCCCAGCGAGGGGGCGCGGTCGATGGTCACGTCGCTCACAGGGCACGCTCGTAACTCGCCCAGGCGACGTGCGACTCGTGCAGGGTGACCTGGAGTCCGGCCAGGCCGCGGGCGCCCTCGCCGAGCGCGCCCTTCTCGATCCGCTCGGCGAGCCGGTCGGCGATGACCTTCGCGAGGAACTCCGTCGAGGTGTTGACCCCGGCGAAGTCGGGCTCATTGTCGAGGTTTCTGTAGTTCAACTCGCTCACGACGGCGCCCAGTTCCTGGGTGGCCAGTCCGATGTCGACAACGATGTTGTCGTCGTCCAGCTGCTCGCGCCGGAAAGTGGCGTCCACCAGGAACGTGGCTCCGTGCAACCGCTGGGCGGGCCCGAACACTTCGCCGTGGAAGCTGTGGGCGATCATGATGTGATCGCGAACGGTGATGCTGAACAACGGACGACCCTCCAGGTGCGGCGCGTCTGGTCCCCCGGCTGATCCCTGCCGGGGGATGCCGTGTAGTACGGCTCCACGCCTCCCCCTGTTCAGCCGACTCTCACTCTTTTCTCAGGTCAGACGCTCTTGCTCGTACGGAATTGAACAGTTCTCAGCCGTTGTCGGCGTAACGCACCCGGTGGCACAGCGCCAGGATCTCCCCCGAGGCGAGCCTGGGCAGCAGGTCCGGCAGCTCCTCGAAGTCGCTCTCCCCGGTGACCAGGGCGTCCAGCGCCGGGTCCGCGAGCAGGTCGAGGGCGAGGGCGAGCCGGTCGGCGTAGCTGCGACTGGCGCGCGCCGGGGAGACGGTGCCGACCTGGCTGCTGCGGATGACCAGGCGGCGCGAATGGAAGGCCTCGCCGAGCGGGAGGCTCACTTTCCGGTCGCCGTACCAGCTCAGTTCGAGGACCGTGCCCTCGGCGGTGAGGAGTTCCAGCGCACGGGCGAGCCCCTGTTCGGTGGCGCTCGCGTGGACGACGAGATCGCAGTCGCCGAGCGCGTCCGCCGGCAGCGCGAAGCCGACGCCGAGCGCCTCGGCGATCTTCGCGCGCGCCGGGTCGGCGTCCACCAACTGCACCCGCACACCGGGGAAACGGCCCAGCAGCGCGGCCACCGAACAGCCGACCATGCCTCCCCCGACCACCGCGATCCGGTCGCCGACCAGCGGCGCCGCGTCCCACAACGCGTTGACGGCGGTCTCCACGGTCCCGGCGAGGACGGCCCGCCCGGCGGGCACGGACTCCGGCACGGGTGTCACGGCGCTCGCGGGGACGACGTAGCGCGTCTGATGCGGATAGAGACAGAAGACGGTACGGCCGAGCAGTCGCTCGGGGCCCTCCTCGACCACCCCCACATTGAGGTAGCCGTACTTGACCGGACCTGGGAAGTCGCCCTCCTGGAACGGGGCCCGCATGGTCGCGTGCTGGTTCTCGGGGACGCCCCCGCGGAAAACCAGGGTCTCGGTGCCGCGGCTCACGCCCGACCACAGCGAGCGGACCACCACCTCGTCCTCAGCGGGGTCCGGCAGAACGACGTCGCGTATCTCGCCGTGACCCGGTGGACCGATCCAAAACGCCCTCGCGGTGCGCTTCATCGGAATCCTCCTGAACGATCGGGAAGCTGTTCACGTACGGGTAACCACAGGCCGCGCACAGTACGCGGCGTTGATCGACTCTGTCATACGGCCGGAGGGTGTGCGGTGGCCCTGAACAACACATACGAAGCAAGGCTGGTCCAGCAGGAGACCGCTGTGGGAGCGGGCGTTCAGATCCTGTTGCTGGCGTTGCTCGGCACGGCGATCGGGATGGGGCCGGCCGGCTGGCTGACCGGCCTGGCATTCGCGATCGCCACCTGGGCCGTGCTCTCCAAGGCGCTGCACCGGACCCGGACGCGTTCCTTCGGACCGGCCAACCGGGTCACCCTCGGCCGGGCCATCCTGGTCGGCGGGGTGACCGCGCTGGTCGCGGACTCCTTCGAGAGTTCGCCGCCGGTCACGCTGTTCGTCGGCCTCACAGCGGTGGCCCTGATCCTGGACGGCGTCGACGGCAAGGTCGCCCGCCGCACGGGCACCTCCACCGCGCTGGGCGCGCGCTTCGACATGGAGGTCGACGCGTTCCTGATCCTGGTGCTCAGCGTGTACGTCTCGACGCAGCTCGGCCCGTGGGTCCTGCTGATCGGCGCGATGCGCTACGGGTTCGTCGCCGCGGCCCGCGTCTGGCTGTGGCTGAACGCCCCGCTCCCGCCGAGCACGGCCCGCAAGACGGTCGCCGCCACCCAGGGCATCCTCCTCCTGCTGGCCGGCGCGAACCTCCTGCCCCACGCGGCCAACATCGGCGTGGTGGCCCTCGCGCTGGGCACGCTCGTGTGGTCCTTCGGCCGCGACATCCTGTGGCTGTGGCGCACGTCGCGCGCCTCCCGCGTCGAGGAGGTTCCGGTGGAGGAGAAGCTGCTGGAACTGGTCTCGCAGTAGGGACGGTTGCGCCGAAGGGCCCGGATCACTGGTGATCCGGGCCCTTCGGCGTACTACCTGAGTGCTACGACCGCGGGGCCCGGCTGCGCACGATCGCGAAGGCGCCCGCCGCGAGGCCGAGCACGCCGACGACCAGCCCGGCGATGCCGAGCCCGCGGGCGGTCGAGTCGCTGCTCGACGAGGAGGCGGTGGTGGACTTCGTGGAGGTGGCCGCCGCCGTGGTCGAGGCGGCCGGGGTCTTGTCGCCGTCCTCGCTCTCCTTGGCGGTGAGCTTGAGGACGGGCGCCGGGTTCTCCGGCTCGTCGTCCCCTGCCGTGGTCTGCTCGATCCAGCGGACGACGTCGCCGTTCGAGTAGGTCTGCAGCGTCTTGAACGCCAACTGGTCGGCGTCGTCGGGCAGTTGACCGAAGGCGACGTTGAAGTCCTCGTACTGTCCGGCCGCGATCTTCCCGCCGGTCCAGGTGATCTGGGAGACGGCGTCGGTGATGGTGCCGTCGTCGGTCTTCACCGGCGTCGTGAGCTTGCTGGTGGTGACCTTCGCGGTCCAGCCGTTCTGCGGGGTGACCAGGACGCCGAGGACGGGGTGGTCGGTGGGCAGATAGACCTGGACCTTGGTGGTGCTCGCCTTGTCCTCCTCGTTGGGGACACGGAAGGTGAGGACACCGTCCGTTGCCCCCTTGGCGTAACTCTCCGGGTGGACGGTGACGTGCGCGGAGGCGACCCCGGCGGCGGCCAGGACTCCGGCGGTGGCGAGCGCGGCGACGGTGCCTGCGCGGCGCAGGGTGGTGCGGTGTGCGGACATGGTGAGGTGATCTCCGTACGGGAAAAGGAAGTTGGGTGGTCAGACCGGGTACGGGATCGGGTCCGGTGGTCCTCTGCGGCTGACCGCGTGCCGCAGGAGGAGTTGGCGCAGGGGGGCCGCGTCGGCGGCGGTGCGTCCGGGGC
>NZ_JBXVPZ010000166.1:0-19295 GCF_057961495.1 Streptomyces sp. P5F9
ATGCGGAGGCCTTCCGCCGCGCGGTCCCCCCGCTGTCACGCGAAAGGCCTCCGCATGCTCTCCGGGAACGGTCGTCACCGTCGCCCCCGTCAGGCTCCGGCTCTCCTCGTCGCGGCCGGGGTGACCGGCTCCGCCATCGCCATCCCCCTCCTCGGGGCCGCCTCCGCGAACGCCGCCGACGGCACCACCTGGGACAGGGTGGCCAACTGCGAGAGCGGCGGCTCCTGGAGCATGAACGACGGCAACGGCTACTACGGCGGCCTGCAGATGACCCAGGACGAATGGGAGAAGTACGGCGGCCTCGCCTACGCCCCGAGCGCCGACCTGGCCAGCCGCTCCCAGCAGATAGCCGTCGCCGAGAAGGTCCTCGACGACAAGGGCACCTCCGCGTGGACCACCTGCGCGCTGCTCTCCGGTCTCACCACGACCTCGGGTTCGACGAACGTCGACACCGGCCTCGCGAGTGACTCCCCGTCGGCCGGCCCGACCGACTCCTCCGGTTCCGATTCCTCGGACTCGTCCGACTCGTCCGCTTCCTCCGGGTTGTCCGACTCCGGCACCACGGACTCGACTTCGTCCGACGCGTCCGGTGACTCCGGCAGTGACTCCTCGGCCAGCCCCTCGCCCACCGCGACGGACAACTCCGCCAAGTCCGACAAGTCCACCACCCCTTCGACCGGCAACGGCTCGGTCGCCGCCTCCCCCAAAATCGACGAATCGGACAACTCGGCCCAGGCGGTGGGCAAGTGGAGCCTCGTCGACACGGGCGCGCTCGACGATTCCGACGACCAGCAGGGCGGGCAGCAGGCCAGTCAGCAGACCGTCGGCAAGCATCGCGGGGCCAGTGCCGAGGAAAGCGTGTCGCCGCAGACCTACACCGTCCGCGCCGGCGACTCCCTCGCGTCCATCGCCGACTCCCTTGGCTACGACGGCGGATGGCGTGCGCTCTACGCCGAGAACAAAAAGGTGATAGGCGCCGATCCGACCCAGATCGCCGCCGGTCAGACCTTGGACGTCGGTACGGAAGCGGACGAAAAGTAGCAAGCGAGCGGCGGGAGTTCACGTCATGCTTCGAGCCGAATGTCCGGTTTGATCAAAGTGTGGGATGAGTCTCAGAAGCCCTGATCGTCTTTGAAATTCCGCCGATTCCCTGTCTACGGTCGAGGCCGCTCGTCACCACGAGCCCCGGTTGCCGCACACGCCGAGTCCTGCCAGCGGCCTCCGGGAACAGTCGTCGCGTCAAGCGCCGTAGGCAGGAGCGGGGGACCCAAGGTAAGCGCCGGGCCCGGGAGTCGAGAGACGACCGGAACCGGCTTGGGGTTAAGTCGCGCCTCGTACGAGACGTACGAGTCGCGGCCGGGCAACTCACACGGCCCGAACCCGACAGCTCACCTCGCAGGCGTCGGTGAGGGGATTGGGATTTTCCATGCTGTTTTCCAGCAAGGGCAAGCACCGCCGTCCGTCCAAGGCCACCCGCGTCGCCACGCTCGCCGGCGTCACCGGTGTCGCGATCGCCGCCCCGCTCATGGCGACCGGCAGCGCCTCCGCCGCCACCGCGTCCGAGTGGGACACGGTCGCCAGCTGCGAGTCCGGCGGCAACTGGTCCATCAACACCGGTAACGGCTACTACGGCGGCCTGCAGTTCTCCGCCTCGACGTGGGCCGCGTACGGCGGCACCGCCTACGCCTCCACCGCGAACCAGGCCTCCAAGTCCCAGCAGATAGCCGTAGCCGAGAAGGTTCTCGCCGCCCAGGGCAAGGGCGCCTGGCCCACCTGTGGCACCGGCCTGTCGAGCGCCTCCTACTCCGGCGGCGGCTCCAGCTCGTCGAGCGGCTCGAACAGCTCCAGCTCCTCCAAGAGCACCACCGAGCGCTCCACGAGCGACACCACCGCCTCCCGCTCCGCCGAGCGCCCGGCCGCCAAGAAGACCGTCTCCACCCCGACCGGCAAGAAGGTCAAGAAGGGTGACGGCGAGTACAAGGTCGTCAAGGGCGACACCCTCAGCTCCATCGCCGAGAAGCACAAGGTGAAGGGCGGCTGGCAGCAGTTGTTCAAGCTGAACAAGAGCATCATCGACGACGCCGACTTCATCTACCCGGGTCAGCAGCTCCACCTGAAGTGACATACAGGGCTCTCAGCTGAACCACAGCGCCCTCACATCCGTGGACTCCACCATGGAGACCTCGTGAGGGTCACCCCCGTCCCCCACGGGCTCCCCGCTCCGGTGCGTGTTCCCCCGTACGCACCGGGGCGGGGCTTTTTTGTTCCCGGTCCGCCGCCCCCGCCCCCATGCCTGCCGCTTGCCGGGACTTTTTGTTCCGTTCGGAAACAATTTACTCTCGGTTCTGTCCATCAGGCGGCCGACCGGATGGCCAATCGCCCCGGGCCGGTTAGGCTCGTCTCGCAGAGCCGCTGCGGTGTTGCCGTAGCCGCGTCAGATCCCAAGAAGGAGATGCTCGTGCCGTCCATCGACGTCGTCGTAGCCCGGGAAATCCTGGACTCCCGAGGCAACCCCACGGTCGAGGTCGAGGTCGGCCTCGACGACGGCAGCACGGGTCGTGCCGCCGTTCCGTCCGGCGCCTCCACGGGTGCCTTCGAAGCCATCGAGCTGCGTGACGGTGACCCCAACCGCTACGGCGGCAAGGGTGTCGAGAAGGCCGTCCTCGCCGTCATCGAGCAGATCGGCCCGGAGCTCGTCGGCTACGACGCCACCGAGCAGCGCCTGATCGACCAGGCGATGTTCGACCTGGACGCCACCGACAACAAGGGCTCGCTCGGCGCCAACGCCATCCTCGGCGTCTCCCTCGCCGTCGCGCACGCCGCGTCCGAGGCCAGCGACCTCCCCCTCTTCCGCTACCTCGGCGGTCCGAACGCGCACCTGCTGCCCGTTCCGATGATGAACATCCTGAACGGCGGCTCGCACGCCGACTCGAACGTGGACATCCAGGAGTTCATGATCGCCCCGATCGGCGCGGAGTCCTTCTCCGAGGCGCTGCGCTGGGGCGCCGAGGTCTACCACACCCTCAAGAAGGTGCTGAAGACCAAGGGCCTGTCCACCGGCCTCGGCGACGAGGGCGGCTTCGCCCCGAACCTGGAGTCCAACCGCGCCGCCCTCGACCTCATCATCGAGGCCATCAAGCAGGCCGGTTACATCCCCGGCGAGCAGATCGGGCTCGCGCTCGACGTCGCCGCGTCCGAGTTCTACAAGGACGGCAAGTACGAGTTCGAGGGCAAGTCCCGCTCGGCCGCCGAGATGACCGAGTACTACGAGGAGCTCGTCTCCGCGTACCCGCTCGTCTCCATCGAGGACCCGCTGTACGAGGACGACTGGGCCGGCTGGAAGGTCATCACCGACAAGATCGGCGACAAGGTCCAGATCGTCGGCGACGACCTCTTCGTCACCAACCCCGAGCGCCTCGCCCGCGGCATCGAGGAGGGCACCGCCAACGCCCTGCTCGTCAAGGTGAACCAGATCGGCTCGCTGACCGAGACCCTGGACGCCGTCGAGATGGCCCAGCGCAACGGCTTCAAGTGCATGATGTCCCACCGCTCCGGCGAGACCGAGGACACCACCATCGCCGACCTCGCCGTCGCGGTGAACTGCGGCCAGATCAAGACCGGCGCCCCGGCCCGCTCGGACCGCGTCGCCAAGTACAACCAGCTGCTCCGCATCGAGGAGATCCTCGACGACGCGGCGGAGTACGCGGGCCGCAGCGCCTTCCCGCGCTTCAAGGGCTGAGACCAGTAACGGCTGACCCCACCGGGGTCAATCCTTAGCCAGTCGTACGTACGTCCCCGCACCCGGTCCCGTACCGTGTGCGGGGACGTACGCACGTGTGAAGGGGAGGCGGGACATGGCCGTGAAGGACCGGGACCGGTTCTCCACCGCGACCAGGCTCAAGCTGCTCGGCGAGCAGACGGCGGCCCGTGTCTACCGCTCCCAGACCAAGCGGCAGGCCCGCCGCTCCCGGCTCACCGGCCGGGCTGCCCTCCTCGCCCTGGTGCTGTGCTCGCTGATCGTGGCGCTGGCGTACCCGATAAGGCAGTACGTCTCCCAGCGCGCCGAGATCTCCGATCTCCAGCGGCAGCAGGAGCAGGCGCGGCAGCGCGTCGAGCAGCTCCGCGACCTCAAGGCACGCTGGCAGGACGACTCGTACGCGGAGCAGCAGATCCGGCAGCGGCTGCACTACGTGATGCCCGGGGAGACGGGCTACATCGTGATCGACCCGGACGCGGCCAAGCAGTCGCGCGCGGAACTGGGGGCGGCCGACCGCCCGTGGTACGCGAACGTCTGGGACGGCGTGGACAAGTCCGACGCCTCCGACCGGTGACTGAACTGCCCAGTCGCTGGACCGAATTGAACTGACAGAGAGACTTTCGTACAGGCATGGAAACGCCCCCGCCGCCCACCCCGCGCACCGAGCCCACCGTCGCGGACGTCGAGGCCTTCAAGCAGCAGCTCGGGCGTCCGCCGCGCGGGCTGCGCGCGATCGCACACCGTTGCCCGTGCGGACAGCCGGACGTGGTGGAGACGGCCCCGCGCCTCCCCGACGGCACCCCCTTCCCGACGACGTACTACCTCACGTGCCCGCGCGCCGCCTCGGCGATCGGCACCCTTGAGGCGAACGGCGTCATGAAGGAGATGACGGAGCGGCTGGGGACGGACCCGGAACTCGCCGCCGCGTACCGCGCCGCACACGAGGACTACATCGCGCGCCGCGACGCCATCGAGGTCCTGGAGGGCTTCCCGAGCGCGGGCGGCATGCCGGACCGCGTGAAGTGCCTGCACGTCCTGGTGGGCCACTCCCTGGCCGCGGGCCCGGGCGTCAACCCGCTCGGCGACGAGGCGATCGCGATGCTGCCGGAGTGGTGGGCCAAGGGGCCGTGCGTGAGCCTGCCCGGGGTGCCGCCGACCGGCGAGGGCCGGCAGACGGAGACGAGCGAGGACGGCACGGGCTACTTCGCCTACAAGCCCGTCGAGGCGAAGGAGGACGACCAGTGACCCGTGTCGCCGCCGTCGACTGCGGTACGAACTCGATCCGCCTCCTCGTCGCCGACGTGACCCCGGAGACCGGTGAACTCGTCGACCTGGACCGGCGGATGACGATCGTGCGGCTCGGCCAGGGCGTGGACAAGACCGGGCGCCTGGCCCCCGAGGCGCTGGAGCGCACGTTCGCGGCCTGCCGCGACTACGCGGCGATCATCAAGGAACTCGGCGCCGAACGCCTCCGCTTCGTGGCCACGTCGGCCTCCCGCGACGCCTCGAACCGCGACGACTTCGTCCGCGGGGTCCTGGACATCCTCGGCGTGGAGCCGGAGGTGATCACGGGCGACGAGGAGGCGGAACTCTCCTTCACCGGCGCGACGAAGGAACTGACCGGCCGCGACGACCTGGCCAAGCCCTACCTGGTGGTGGACATCGGCGGCGGCTCGACGGAGTTCGTGGTCGGCGACGACGCCGTCAGCGCCGCCCGCTCCGTGGACATCGGCTGCGTCCGCATGACCGAGCGCCACCTGGTCCGCGACGGCAAGGTCACCGACCCGCCCACCCCGGACCAGATCACGGCGATGCGCGCCGACATCGAGGCCGCCCTCGACCTCGCCGAACAGACGGTCCCCCTCCGCGAGGCCCGCACCCTGGTCGGCCTGGCCGGCTCGGTCACCACGGTCTCGGCGATCGCCCAGAACCTCCCCGAGTACGACACCGAGGCCATCCACCACTCCCGCGTCTCCTACGACCGCGTCCGCGAGATCACGGAGTCCCTCCTCCGCTCCACCCACGCCGAACGCGCCGCCATCCCCTCCATGCACCCGGGCCGCGTCGACGTCATCGGCGCGGGCGCCCTCGTACTCCTCTCGATCATGGAGCGCGTCGGGGCGAGCGAGGTCGTGGTGAGCGAACACGACATCCTGGACGGGATCGCTTTCTCCACGGCGGCCGAGTCGCGATAAGCGGCGATTCTCGACGGCATCGCCTTCAAGGTCGCGGAGGAGTCTCCGAGGGCGGCAGGCAGTAGCGAGCCGGACAGGCGCTAGTGCCGGACCCGGACCACCAGCTTCCCTGCGGCCCGGTCGTGCTCCATGTCCTCGTGGGCCTGCGGTACTTGCTCCAGCCCGTCGTACACCCGGTCGACGGGGAAGGCGAGTTGGCCGGCGGCGACCGCGTCGAGGATCTCCTGGAAGACCGCCGGGGACAGGTCTGACGCGTCGCCGAAGTAGCCCGCCAGGCGGACTCCCCTCGGCAGGTACTCGTTCGGGGAGAAGTCCCGCACCGTCCACTGGTTGGAGAGGCTGCCGCCGAAGCAGGCCGTGCCGTGGACGCGTACCGCGCGCAGGGTGTCGGGGAGGGTCGGGGTGCCGACGAGATCGAGGGCGGCGTCGACGCCGTCCGGGTACAACTCCCTTACCGCGGGTGCCACTTCGCCGGTGTCGAGGAGGGGGTGGTCGACGCCCCGCTCCTTCAGCAGAGCCAGGCGATCGGGGCGGCGAGTCGTGGACAGCACCGTCGCTCCGCGCCACGTCGCCAGCGCCGCTGCCGCCAGCCCCACCGAGGACGTGCCGCCCCGGATCAGCACGGTCTGGCCGGGCCGCAGGTCCAGGCCGACGGTGAGGGAGCCGTAGGCGGTCTGCACCATCTCCGGGAGGGCGCCCAGCACGTCCCAGGGCAACTCGGTGTCGACGGGGATGACTTGGGACAGCGGCACCGACGTGTACTCGGCGTAGCCGCCGTCGTAGGTGCGGCCCATGTCGCCCATCATCGCGACGACCTTCCGCCCGGGAGTCAGTCCACTGCCGGCCGGGGCCGTGTCGACCGTGCCGGTGGCCTCGATGCCCGGCACCCGGGGAAAGCTGACACCCTCGCTCACCCCGAGCCGCAGCTTCAGCTCCGACCGGTTGAGCCCGAACGCCTCGACGCGGATACGCACCCAGCCGTCCCGCTCGGGCGGCAGCGGGAGCGTGGTCAGCCGCAGGTTCTCCACAGGACCGGGGGCGGAGAGCTGGACGGCGCGCATGGTGGTCGGCGAGGAGGTCATGGGGCTGCCAACGTGCGGCCGTCGCGCCCTCATTCCCGAATCTCCGACTCGCCCTGGATTTACGGCCGTTGGCGTAGGCGTGCACCTGGCCTCCGTAGGTCAGAAGTCCGCCACCAGGAGCCGGTAGCCGACGTCGACGGTGTCGCGTGCCAGCAGGTCGGCGTACCGGGTGTGCCAGCGGCCGGTCGCGAGGTCGTCCCGGAGCATCGCCAGGCCGGGGGCGAGGGCGTCCTCCCCGGTCTGGGCGAGCATCGAGATGCCGGCGCGCACCTGGGGGTCGAGATAGGCGTGCGGGCGGCGCCAGTACGCCGCGCCGAACCCGTCCGCGCAGTCGTGCGGGACCGGGACGGTCTCCATCCGCGCCCCGCCGAGCAGCGCGGCCAGCCGTTCGGTGGGGACGGCGCGGGTGTCGTCGTAGGCGGCGGCCTGGGGGAGGTAGTCGCGCACGAGCCAGAACCGCTCGCGGAAGACCCGCTGGTCCCAGGTCAGGACGAGGACACGGCGGCGGGCGACCCGGCGGAGCTCCGCGAGGCCGGCCGCGAGGTCGCTCCAGTGGTGGACGGTCAGCAGGGCCATGACGGCGTCCGCGGCGCCGTCGCGCAGCGGGAGGCGTTCGGCGACCGCGCACGCCGCGGGCGCGGAACCGGGCGGGCGCTGGGCGAGCATGGTCCGGCTGGGTTCTACGGCCAGAAGCGTGTGCGGTGGCTCGTAGGAGCCGGTGCCCGCGCCCACGTTGATCACGTCCGTGGCGTCCCTGAGCGCGGTGTGGATCCGGGCGGCGATGCGGGTGTCCGGGCGCCGGGTCGTGGCGTACGTCGTGCCGAGCGTGTCGTAGACCGCCATGCTTCTCAGTATGGGGAGAAGCGGCTGTGCCGGACCCTTGCGACCCCGGATTATTACTCGCCGGTATTAAACTCCTGAGCAGCCCATATAACGTATGAGCGGTTGCGGGGGCGCTCGCGGACCCCCTCCGGAACACGTCCGCAAGAAAGTTCGTGAAGTTCTTCACAAGGAATTCTGTCCTGTTGGACGACGAGACTGCCCCGGTTGGCCCTTCCGGGGTCCGGGCAGGCCTGGGAGCGTGTTCGGCGGGGTGGTGCGGGAGTGATTCGGGGGAGTTTCGGGAGGGTGTCGTGGAGGTGTGGTCCAGGGGAGCCGAAGGGGTAGAGCGGCAGCTCACGCGGCCTTGACAACGGGGCGAACCGACCCGTGGTTCCCCGCCTCCGGAGTGACCTGGATCATGCGAGTCGCGGAGGATAACACACCCCCCGCCCAAGCTTGTGAAGGGGCGCACGAGCGACCCCCCTGAGGCAGGTGGATACTCGATGCCATGAGCACCACGGAGCGTCCCAGGATCCTCGTAGTAGGCGGTGGGTACGTAGGCCTGTACGCAGCTCGGCGCATTCTCAAGAAGATGCGCTACGGCGAGGCGACCGTCACGGTCGTCGACCCCCGGTCGTACATGACCTACCAGCCCTTCCTCCCCGAAGCCGCCGCCGGCAGCATCTCCCCTCGGCACGTCGTCGTCCCGTTGCGACGCGTGCTGCCGAAGGCGGAGGTCCTCACCGGCCGGGTCACCACCATCGACCAGGACCGCAAGGTCGCCACGATCGCCCCCCTCGTGGGCGAGGCGTACGAGCTGCCTTTCGACTACCTCGTCATCGCGATGGGCGCGGTCTCCCGCACCTTCCCGATCCCCGGCCTCGCCGAGCAGGGCATCGGCATGAAGGGCATCGAGGAGTCCATCGGTCTGCGCAACCACGTCCTTGAGCAGCTCGACAAGGCCGACTCCACCACCGACGAGGAGATCCGCCGCAAGGCGCTCACCTTCGTCTTCGTCGGCGGCGGTTTCGCCGGTGCGGAGACCATCGGTGAGGTCGAGGACATGGCCCGGGACGCGGCCAAGTACTACACCAACGTCTCCCGCGAGGACATGCGCTTCGTCCTCGTCGACGCCGCCGACAAGATCCTCCCGGAGGTCGGCCCCAAGCTCGGCCTCTACGGCAAGGAGCACCTGGAGAGCCGCGGGATCGAGATCTACCTCTCGACCTCGATGGACTCCTGCGTCGACGGCCACGTCGTGCTGAAGAACGGCCTTGAGGTCGACTCCAACACGATCGTGTGGACGGCCGGCGTCAAGCCGAACCCCGTTCTCTCCCGCTTCGGCCTCCCGCTCGGCCCGCGCGGCCACGTCGACGCCCAGCCGACCCTCCAGGTCACCGGCACCGACTACGTCTGGGCCGCCGGCGACAACGCCCAGGTGCCCGACATCGCCTCCCGCAAGGCCGGCGTCGAGAACGCCTGGTGCCCGCCGAACGCCCAGCACGCGCTGCGCCAGGCGAAGGTCCTCGGCGACAACGTGATCTCCGGTATGCGGGGCTTCCCGCAGAAGGAGTACTCTCACGCCAACAAGGGTGCGGTCGCCGGTCTCGGCCTGCACAAGGGCGTCGCGATGATCGTCATGGGCAAGGTGAAGATCAAGGTCAAGGGCCGTCTCGCCTGGTACATGCACCGCGGCTACCACGGTCTGGCCATGCCGACCTGGAACCGCAAGATCCGCGTCTTCGCCGACTGGACGCTCGCGATGTTCCTCAAGCGCGAGGTCGTGTCGCTCGGTGCCATGGAGAACCCCCGCGAGGAGTTCTACGAGGCCGCCAAGCCGGCGCCGGCTCCGGCCGCCGCCGCGAAGACGGAGGAGAAGGCCAAGGCCTCCTGACCGCCTCCGGTCACCTCTGACGACGCGAGAAGCAGTAACCCCGAAGGGGCCGCCCGCCATCCGTGGTGCGGGCGGCCCCTTCGGCGTTCCCGCGCATATCCCACACACCTCCATACATGGCGGCTACACCTGTTTTGCCTACTCGTAACGCTCAAGCAGGACTGCGATCGGGCCTGGCCGGTGTTTACGTAGTGATGGACAATTCCGGGATCCGCGTCACGGAGGTGTGCGCCATGGCTGATGCCGCGCTGCGGCTCAAATCCCTCTTCGAACAGCTACTGGGAACCCCCATCCCGGTGCGCATCCGCGCCTGGGACGGTTCCGAGGCAGGGCCCCCCGATGCGCCGACCTTGGTCGTACGCAATCGCCGTGCCCTGCGCCGACTCCTGTGGAAGCCCGGCGAACTGGGCATGGCACGCGCCTGGGTCTCCGGCGACCTGGGCATCGAGGGCGACCTGTACGCCGCCCTCGACGCGATGTCCGAGCTGGTGTGGGAGCGCGGCGAGGACGCCCGCACCCTCACCCAGGCGCTGCGCGACCCCGAGGTGCGGTCCGCCGTACGCGGACTGGTGAAGCTCGCCGGGCTCCCGCTGCCGCCCGCCCCGCCCCCGGAGGAGGTCCGCCGCAGCCGGGCCCACCTCCACACCAAACGCACCGACAGACGTGCCATCAGCCACCACTACGACGTCGGCAACGACTTCTACGAGATCGTCCTCGGCCCCTCTATGGTCTACTCGTGCGCCTACTGGGAATCCCCGGACGGCACCCTGGAGGACGCCCAGCGCGACAAGCTCGAACTCATCTGCCGCAAGCTGGAGTTGACGCCGGGTCAGCGACTCCTCGACGTCGGCTGCGGCTGGGGTTCGATGGCGATCCACGCGGCCCGCGAGTACGGCGTGAGCGTGGTCGGCGTGACCCTCTCGCAGGAACAGGCGGCCTACGCCCGTAAGCGCGTCGCGGGCGAGGGGCTCACCGACAAGGTGGAGATCCGGGTGCAGGACTACCGGGACGTCACCGACGGGCCCTACGACGCCATCTCCTCCATCGGCATGGCCGAACACGTGGGCGCCGAGCGGTACTTGGAGTACGCGGGGGTCCTCCACTCGCTGCTCAAGCCCGGCGGGCGGCTCCTGAACCACCAGATCGCCCGCCGCCCGCACCGCGACGAATCCTCGTACAGCATCGACGAGTTCATCGACTCCTACGTCTTCCCCGACGGCGAACTCGCCCCGATCGGCACCACCGTGACCCAGTTGGAGCGCGCCGGCCTTGAGGTGCGCGACGTCGAGGTCATCCGCGAGCACTACGCGCTCACCCTGCGCCGCTGGGTCGCCAACCTGGAGGCCGAGTGGTCCCGCGCGGCCAAGCTCGCCGGGGCCGGCCGGGCCCGCGTCTGGCGCCTGTACATGGCGGCCTCCGCGCTCGCCTTCGAGCGCAACCGCATCGGCGTCAACCAGGTCCTGGCCGTCCGCACCCCCGACTCCGGGAACTCCGGGGTGCCGTTGCGCGCCCGCACCTGGAACTGACCACATGAGTTGGGGCCCCGTTCCGATCCGGAACGGGGCCCCAACTCATTTACTGCTACTCGGACTTGATGGCCGACAGCATGTTCAGCTTCGCCGCGCGCCGGGCCGGCCACAGCGCGGCCAGGACGCCGACCGTGCCCGCCAGGAGCAGGAAGAGCGCCATCCGGGCCCAGGGGACGACCAGTGCGTACGTCGCCATCTTCGCGCCGATCAGCTCACCGGCCGCCCAGCCGAAGAACACGCCGAGACCGATGCCGAGCACCCCGCCGAAGAGCGAGATGACCAGGGACTCCAGGCGGACCATCCGCTTGATGCCCTTGCGGTCGAGGCCTATCGCGCGCAGCATCCCGATCTCCTGCGAGCGCTCGAAGACCGACATGGCAAGGGTGTTGATGACACCGAGGACCGCGACGATCACCGCCATGGCGAGCAGGCCGTAGACCATGTTGAGGATCAGGGTGAAGACCTGCGCGATGCTGTCGGAGAGGTCCTTCTTGTCCTGGACCTTGACGGCCGGGTTGGAGCCGAGGGCCTTCTCCAGCCTGTCCTTCGTCGAACTCGACGCGCCGTCAGCCGTCTTGACGAGGATCTGCATGTCGGCCGGGTCGGTCTGGTGCGGGGCGAGCGTCGCGTTGTCGAGCATGATGCCCTGGATCAGCGCGTTGCCCTCGTAGACCGCGGAGACGGTGAGCTGCTGCGCCTTGCCGTCCTCGTAGTGCGTGGTGAAGGTCGAACCGGCCTTCCAGCCATGGGACTTGGCGGTGTCGTCGTCCACGACGACCTGCGTGCCGGCGACCTTGAAGGTGCCGCTGTCGACCTTGAGGTCGGTGAGCTTGCCGATGGCGGAGCCGTTGACGCCCGTCAGGAACTCGGACGTGCCGTCGATGCGCGAGGGGGCGTTGCGCAGCGGGCTGCTGGCGGTGATGCCGGAGGTGGTGGTGAGGGTCTTGTCGACGTCCGGGGAGAGCTGGTTGCCGTTCGCCATCGAGACGATGTAGTCGGCGCTGATCGCGGACGAGGCCATCTTGTCGATCGCCTGCTGGAGGCTGCCCGCCATCACCGTCATGCCGGTGATGAGCGTGAGGCCGATCATCAGCGCGGAGGCGGTGGCGGCCGTACGGCGCGGGTTGCGCACCGAGTTCTGGCGGGCCAGCTTGCCGGAGATCCCGAAGATCCGCAGGACCGGTGCCGAGGCCGCGATCAGCGGGCGGGACAGCAGCGGGGTCAGGATGAACACACCGATGATCAGCAGGACGGCTCCGAACCCCATGGGCGCCTGGCCGTCCGAACCGTTCATCGTCGTGGCCGCGATGACGACGGCGATGCCCGCGCCCGAGAACAGCGCGCCGAGCGTGTTGCGCAGCACCAGGGACTTGGTGGTGGCCGTCGCGTGCACGCTGCTCATCGCGGCGACCGGCGGGATCTTCGCGGCCCGGCGGCCGGGCAGCCAGGCGGCGAGCATGGTGATGAGGATGCCGACCGCGAGGGCGCTGAGCACCGTGTTCGAGGTGATGACCAGCGGGCCGTCCGGGACGGTCGCGCCGATCGTGCCCATCAGGGCGCGCAGCCCGGCGCCGATGCCGATACCGGCGAGCAGACCGGCCACCGCGGCGACCGCGCCGACCACGAACGCCTCAAGGAGCACCGACCTCGTGACCTGCCGGCGGGAGGCGCCGACCGCGCGCAACAGGGCCAGTTCCTTGGTGCGCTGGGCGACCAGCATGGTGAAGGTGTTGGCGATGATGAACGTGCCGACGAAGAGCGCGATGCCGGCGAAGACCAGCAGCCCCGACTTGAGCCCGCTCATCGAGGAGGCGATCGTCTCGGCCTGGTCGTCGGCGAGCTTCTTGGCGGTGGTGGTCTCGGTGAGGCCCTTCGGCAGGGCGCTGTCCAATTGCGTCTTCAGCGCGGCCTGACTGGTCCCGGCCGCGGCCTTCACATCGATCTCGTCGTACGTGCCCGCCTTGCCGAACAGCTTCTGCGCGGTCGCGGTGTCGAAGAGGGCGAGGCTGCCGCCGGCGGCGACGTTGCCGTCGTCGGTGGTGAAGATGCCGGTGATCTTCGGGGTCAGGACGGGGCCGTCGACGGAGATGCGCACGGTGTCGCCGACCTTGTACCCGGCGCGCTTCGCGGTCTCGGAGTCGATGGCGACCTCACCCGAACCATGCGGTGCGGCACCGGACTTGAGGGGATACCGGGCGTCCTTGCCACCCCAGTAATTCCCGCCCTCCGACTGGAAGCCGCCGCCGATGAGCTTGCCCTTCTTGTCGGCGATGGCGGTGAATCCGTTGACGACCCCGGTCGCGGACGCGGCCCCCGGCACCTTGGCGCTGGTGTCGAGCATGGCCTGGGTCAGCTCGGGCGTCTTGCCGACCGTGTCGCCCTTGTCGTCCTGGGACTTGGCCTGGACGGCCACGTCGACCTGGTCGAAGCCCTTGGCCGAGCTGTTCTGGAAGGCGTTCGAGATGGTGTTGGTGAAGACCAGGGTCCCCGACACGAACGCGACGCCGAGCATCACGGCGAGCACGGTCATGAGGAGCCGGGCCTTGTGCGCGAGTACGTTGCGCAAGGCGGTACGGAACATGGGTCTACTCAGTCCAGGTCTACGAGGGGTGAGCCGGGCGGCGGAGTCGGGTGCCTGGGCGGTGAAGTCGGGCCCTGGGCGGCGGAGTTGACGGCCTCGGCAGTGAGGTCGGGAGCCAGGGCTTTGAAATCGTGGCCGGGGCGGTGGAGTTGGGTGCTGGGGCTGCGAAGTCAGTTGCCCGGGCGGTGAGGTCGGGCTTCCCGGTGGTGAAGCCGGGTGCCGGGGTGGCGAAGTCGGGTCTGGGGCGGCGGAGTCGAAACCCCGACGGTGAGACCGGAGGCCAGAGGCCGGGGCGGCGAAGGCTGCTGTCCGGGCGGTGAACTCGACGGCCCCGGCGCCGAATTGACGGGCCGTCAGGCGATGCGACCGGAGCTGGTCAGCTGGTGCGGCCCTTCGCGTCGAACTGCTTCATGCGGTCGAGGACCGAGTCCGCCGTCGGCTCGTAGACCTCGTCGACGATGCGGCCGTCCGCGAGGAAGACCACCCGGTCCGCGTACGCCGCCGCCACCGGGTCGTGGGTCACCATGACCACCGTCTGCCCCAGCTCCCTTACGGAGTTGCGGAGGAAGCCCAGCACCTCCGCGCCGGAGCGCGAGTCGAGGTTTCCGGTCGGCTCGTCGCCGAAGATGATGTCGGGGCGGGAGGCCAACGCCCGCGCCACGGCGACGCGTTGCTGCTGGCCGCCGGAGAGCTCGGAGGGCCGGTGCTTCAGCCGGTCGGCGAGACCGATCATCGTGATCACCGAGTCCAGCCAATGCTTGTCCGGCTTGCGGCCCGCGATGTCCATCGGGAGCGTGATGTTCTCCAGGGCCGTCAGTGTCGGCAGCAGGTTGAACGCCTGGAAGATGAAACCGATCTTGTCCCGGCGCAACTTCGTGAGCTGCTTGTCCTTCAGGGAGCCCAGCTCGGTGTCACCGATGCGCACGGAACCGGACGAGAAGGTGTCCAGGCCGGCCACGCAGTGCATCAGCGTGGACTTGCCGGACCCCGAGGGGCCCATGATCGCGGTGAACTCGGCCTGCCGGAAGGCGATCGAGACCCGGTCGAGGGCGACCACCTGGGTCTCGCCCTGTCCGTAGATCTTGGAAAGATCCGTGGCACGCGCGGCCACGGAGGTGGTCCGGTCGGCGATGGGGGTGGTGGTCACGGAGGGTGCTCCTGTCGGGACGACGGTATTGCTGGATACGCCACCCATCCTCTCGGCCCCATCGCGCCGTGTAGTCAGCCGCTGTTCCGGTTCCGGGGGCAGCCTTCAGTCGGACTGCGCTCAGCGGTGTCATACCTGGGGATGAGGGCCACCCCCGAGACGCCCCCCGGGACGGCGCCTGGGCCCGCCGCTGTGAACGATCACGTCAAGAACCGGTGGAGCACCCTCGTTCGGGCGGTGAAATTCCGTCATTCCGCATACGAGGCCCCAGATCGCACGCAAGGCTGTTGGCAAGTGCTGATGGCGCATTCCGTGGTCTGATGCACCCTCAGGCGCCAATAAAATAAGACAACATCGGTCCGCCTGCCCGCTGTTGGGGACGCGCGTCCCGATAGGCTCGTGACCTCGATGCGGAGCCCACGGCCTGCCCGGATGGTGGAATGCAGACACGGCGAGCTTAAACCTCGCTGCCCCTTCGCGGGCGTGCCGGTTCAAGTCCGGCTCCGGGCACCATCGCAGTTACCGAGCGTGACTGGCGGTGACTGGTGGGTGCGGTGAGTCGCCGTAGCGCCCCTCGACAACCCTCGTCACCCCCTCCCTGACCGTTGACAGGTAACCCGTGCGGTCGGAGACTTGAGGCGTACTGGCAAGGTGAAGAGAATTTCACCAGACGAACATTGGCTGAGCCCAGACGAACATCAGCTGAGCGGCCCACGCCCGAAGGGAACGTCCGATGCGTACCACCGTCGGCATCATCGGAGCCGGCCCCGCCGGGCTCCTGCTCGCCCGGTTGCTGCACAACGCCGGGATCGACTCGGTCGTGCTGGAGAGCCGGGACCGGGAGTACGTCGAGCACCGGCAGCGGGCCGGGATCCTGGAGCAGGGCACGGTCGACGTGCTGCGGGCGGCCGGCGCCGGTGAGCGGATGGACCGGGAGGGGCTGCGGCACGACGGGATCGAGCTGCGGTTCGACCGGAAGCGGCACCGGGTGGACTTCCCGGCCCTCACCGGCGGCCGGAGCGTCACGGTCTACGCGCAGACCGAGGTGTGCAAGGACCTGATCGCCCTTCAACTCGCGGACGGCGGGCCGCTGTTGTTCGAGGCGGAGGCCTTGGAGGTGGAGGGCGCGGACACCGGCCGCCCCCGCGTCCGCTTCCGGCACCAGGGCCGCGAGGACGTCCTCGACTGCGACTACGTCGTCGGGTGCGACGGCTTCTGGGGCGTCGCCCGCAACGCGATCCCCGCCGAACTCACCCGCGTCTTCGAACGGTCGTACCCCTACGCCTGGCTCGGCATCCTCGCCGACGTCGCGCCCTCCCACGACGAGCTGGTCTACGCCCGCCACGAGCGCGGCTTCGCCCTCCTCTCGATGCGCTCCCCGTCCGTCTCCCGTCTCTACCTCCAGGTGGAGGAGGGCGCGGACGCCGAGAAGTGGAGCGACGACGACATCTGGGGCGAACTGGAGCGCCGGTTCGAGACGGACGACGACTGGCGGCTCGACCGCGGTCCCATCACCCAGAAGTCCGTCACCCCGATGCGTTCGTACGTCCACGAGCCCATGCGGTACGGGCGGCTCTTCCTCGCCGGCGACGCCGCGCACATCGTCCCGCCGACCGGGGCCAAAGGGCTCAACCTCGCAGTCGGCGACGTCGTCACCTTCGCGAGGGCACTGACGTACAAGAAGGAGACGGGAAGCGAGGAACGGCTCGACGCGTACTCCGCCACCTGTCTGCGGCGGGTGTGGCAGGCCGAGCGGTTCTCCTACGACATGACGAGCCTCCTGCACCGCGCGCCCGACGCGACGGCCTTCGAGGGGCGGCTCCAGCTGGCCCGGCTGGAGCGGATCGCGACCTCGCGGGCGGCCGAGACGGATCTTGCCGAGGCGTACACCGGGTTCCCTCTCGATGAACAGGCAGACGGGCGGGGATAAGGGGGCTCTAAGGGGGTCGTCACGGCTTGGTACCAGTGTTCGCACGGCGTGCGATCCACCGCGTACCGTGGCAGGACGAGGGGAAGATCCTCCCCAAGAGGTAGGGTCAATCCTTTGCCTACCTATTACTCTTGAGCCCAAGGCCGCGCGAGGCGGCCATGGAGGAGTGAAATGAGGAGCAGAAACCCGGTCTTCTCGCGACGGGGGTTCAGCCGCGACAACGGCTACGCGGGCTTCAACACCGCGCCGCAGGCCGGGGGCCCCGCCGTGGGGACGCAGGGCAACCCCTACGCGGGCGGTAACCCGTACGCGCAGAACCCGTACGCCCAGCAGGACCTTCAGCAGGGTGCACCGCCGCAGGCCCCGGCCACCACCGGCCGGATGACCATGGACGACGTGGTCCTGCGCACCGGCACCACCCTCGGCACGCTGATCGTGACGGCCGCCCTCGCCTGGGCGCTGCTCCCGGTCGACGACGCCAACATCAACCGTTCGTACGGCATCGGGATCGGCGCCGCGCTGATCGCGATGGTGCTGGCGTTCGTCCAGTCCTTCAAGCGCAAGCCCGTCCCGGCGCTGATCCTGTCGTACGCCGCACTGGAAGGCGTCTTCCTCGGCGTCGTCTCCAGCGTCGTCGACAACCGCATCGCGAGCGGCGCGGCCATGCAGGCCGTGATCGGCACGATGGCGGTCTTCGCCGGCGTCCTCATCGCGTACCGCGCGGGCTGGATCCGCGTGAACCGCCGGTTCTACGGCTTCGTGATGGCGGCCGCGCTCGGCTTCGTGCTGCTGATGGTCGTGAACCTGCTGTTCGCGGTGTTCGGCGGCGGTGACGGCCTCGGCTTCCGCAGCGGCCCGCTCGGCATCTTCTTCGGCGTCGTCGGCATCATCCTCGGCGCGTGCTTCCTCGCCCTCGACTTCAAACAGGTCGAGGACGGGATCGCCTACGGCGCGCCCAAGGAAGAGGCCTGGCTCGCGGCCTTCGGGCTCACGCTGACGCTGGTGTGGATCTACATGGAGTTCCTGCGGCTCATCTCGATCCTCAACAGCAACAACTAGCGGCGGTACGGCGGCAGGCAGCTCCGCCCGTTTGCGCGAAAGGGCCCCGGGTTCACTCCCGGGGCCCTTCGTCATGTCCGTGTCCGTGACGGGTCGGTCTGTGGTGCGCGCCTAGAGCAGTTTGCGCGCGGCCCTCCTCAGGTCGTACTCGTGAATGATCGCCTTGGCGTGGCCGTACGCGAGGTCGTGCTCGGCGCGGAGCCAGCTGACCTTCTCCTCGAAGCGGAAGAGGGCGGGGCCTTCGTCGACGGTGCGCAGCCAGTCGGACACTTCACGACCGGTGCAGTGGGGGATGCGGGCGAGCAGATTACGGTGGGTCTCCTGGGAGAACACTTGGGACATCGGCGCCTCCGGACGCATGGGGTGTAAGCCGGTCCTTCAAGTCACCGTGCCTGAGCGTTCGCCCGTTGGCAACAGTCCCGGTACGGCGCGTAGTCTCGCGGCGTGGTGGATACGACGCGGTTGACTCAAGCGGTGGATCACTTCGCGGACCGGCTCAGGGCTGCGCCGCAGAGTCGTTTGCAGAGGGGCGCTGCCGCGGAGGCGCTGGCGCTGGCCAGGGAAATGACCCGGCGAGCGCAGTTGGCGGAGGAGCCCGGGGTGGAGCCTCGGGAGATGCCTGACGCGGGGATGTTTGCTGCCGCCGACCAAATCACCGTTGCCGTGCATGACTTCGCGCTCGTGCTGGTGAATGACGCCGAAGTTGATGAGGCGTTGGGGTTGGTCGCGGAGGCGCAGAAGAGGGCGGGGGTCTGAGGTGCGTCGGCGGCTTGCGGTGCGTCGTGGCTGGTCGCGCCCGCGCGGCGGAGCCGCAAATTGACACAGCCCCGCGCCCCTAAAGACGTACGCTCGCCGTGTCTTTTCGGGGCCCGGGGAGTTGCGCGCCTGAAAAACGCAGGCCCGCCGTGTTCTTTTAGGGGCGCGGGGAACTGCGCGACCAGCCCCCACCGGCTCGCAGTCGACAATCAAAGTGACGCTATGACCCTGTCCGCCAGGATGTACACGTTCTCCTGGCCGCACGCGAAGGTCAGCGTGTAGGCGCCGGAGACGCCCGAGCCGCCCAGGAGGAACGGGGTCTCCCCGGCCCGGAGCGCTGCCGCGAGGCGTTCGGCGGTTTCGCGGTGGCCCGGGGTCATGCAGAGGGTGGTGCCGTCGGCGAAGACGTAGACGTCGAGGGTGCCCAGGGGGCCGGGGCGGACGTCGGCCAGTTCCACGGCGGACTCGGCGAGTTCCTCCAGCGTCGCCACCGTGCGTTCGTGGTCGTTCGCGACCGGTGACTGGGCCGGGACGAAGTCAGGG
>NZ_JBXVPZ010000167.1:0-19278 GCF_057961495.1 Streptomyces sp. P5F9
ACTTCGGCCCCACCCCGCTGTGGTGGTGGTCCGGTGCCAGGGTCACCCGGGAGCAACTCGCCTGGCACCTGCGCCGGTTCGCGGACGGCGGCGTCCACAACCTCGTCGTCATCAACCTGGCCCCGGCCGGCCCGGCCTTCGGCGCCCGGACCGACGACCCGCCGTGGTTCGGCGAGGAGTGGTGGGACCGCTTCACCGACACCTGCCGGATCGCCCGGGACATCGGCACCCGCCTGTGGTTCTACGACCAGATCGGCTTCTCCGGCGCCAACGTCCAGGGCGCCGTCACCCGACACCACCCGGAGGCCACGGGCCGGGCTCTGCGCTCCCGGAGGGCCACCGTCACCGGCGGCACGATCGCACTGCGCGGAGCCGAAACCCTGGTCGCCGCCTACGACTTGGAGGGCCGCCGCCTGCGCGTGGCTCCCGGCGTCCCGGCCGCCGAGGGGACGGACGTACGGCTCGTCGTCGCCGTCCCCACGGCCTTCGACTACCTGGACCCGCACGCCGTAGGACTGCTGCTGGACGCCGTCCACCACGAGTACGACCGGCGCGTCCCCGAGTACCTGGGCAACGTCATCGCGGGCAGCTTCCAGGACGAGCTGCCCGGCACGAACTCCTGGAGCCACCGCCTCCCCGACGAGTTCCGAGCGCGTCGCGGCTACGACCTCCTCGACCATCTCCCCGCCCTGTTCGGCCCGGTGACCGCCCGCGCGGCGAAGATCCGCGCCGACTACTACGCGGTCCGCGCCGAACTCACCGAAGAGGCCCTCTTCAAGCCCCTCGCCGCCTGGCACGCCGAACGCGGCATGCTCGTCGGCGCCGACCAGAGCCACCCCGCGCGGGCGGGCTTCCCGGCCCAGTCGACGCAGATCTACACCGACTACTTCCGCACCCATCGCTGGTACGGCGCCGCCGGCAGCGACCACCACGGCGACTCCAAGGTCCACTCCTCCATGGCCCACCTCTACGGACACGAGCGCGTCTGGATCGAGGCGTTCCACTCCTCCGGCTGGGGCGGCACCCTGGCGGACACCTACGACTGGCTCCTGCCCTTCGTGCGCAGCGGCGCCAACCTGTACAACCCGCACGCCAGTTACTTCGGCACCGCGGGCGGCTGGTTCGAATGGGCGCCGCCCTCCACCGACTGGCGTCAGCCCTACTGGCAGCAGTACCCGGCGTTCTCCCGAGCCGTCGCCCGGATCTGCTCGATCATGTCCTGGGGCACCTACAGCGCCGACGTCGCGGTCCTGCACCCCACCGCCACCATGCAGTCCCTCATCCCCCTGGACGCCCCCGTCCAGCACTTCGGCGACGGCCGCCTCGGCGACGACCACACCGACGTCGACGAGACCCAGTGCGACTACCTGGACCTGTGCGGAACGAACAACTGGCTTGCCCCGCACGTCGGTTCACTGGACCGCCACAGCATCTCCTTCGACATCGTCGACGACGCCTCCGTGCAGCGCGCCACGACCGCCGAAGGAGCCCTGCACGTCACGGACTTGGCCTACCGCGCGGTGCTGCTGCCCTCGGCGAGCGTCCTGGAGGAGGAGACGGCACGCCGACTCACCCAACTCCTCGACGCCGGCGGCCGGGTGGTCGTCGTAGGCCGTGCCCCTGCGACGGCGGCCGGTCAGGCCGGCGACGACTCCGTCGTCGCGGCACTGCTGAAGCATCCGCGACTGGAGCGGGCGAGCGATGCCGAGGCCGCAGCGGCGGCGGTGGCCGACCTCGCCGGTCACGCGACCGGCGAGGTGCCACTGCTCGTCAGGAGAAAGGGAGTTGAGGCGGTCGCCCTGGTGACGGGCGCCTTCCCCGACGCCCGCACGCTGCCCGGAGACGCCAACCACGAGGCGGACCCCGCGCGTTACGCCCGCCACTCGACCGTCACCGTGCGCGCCGAGGTCACCGAGGCCGAGATCTGGAACCCGGCGACCGGCACCCGCCGCCCGGCCCGAGTCACCGTCTCCGAAGGCCGTTCGACCATCGAGGTGCCACTGGAGGGCGCCCCTGCCGTCCTCGTCGTATGGCGCGAGGGCACCCCACAGACACACCGCACGGCCGCGCCAACACCCGCGCCAGAGCGGACGATTGACCTTTCGACCGGCTGGGAGGGACGCCTGGTTCCCACCATGGACAACACCTGGGGCGACCTGGCCTTGCCCGCCGGTTCATCCATCGCCGAACCTCAGATCTGGACCATGCGGTGGACCGAGGCGGAAGGCCCCGACGCCAACTGGCGGCAGACACGGGTGACTTATGGCAACGGGGTCCGCGTCCTCCCTCCGGTGCCGTCCGCCAAGGCCCCCGATCCACTTGACGCATCCTCCGTCGAACAGGTCCTCTCCGGAGACCTGCCCCTCACCCCCGCCGACTGGAGCGTCTCGCTGTACTCGTCGAGCCGCGGCATCCCGGACCCGGACGGTGTGCTCGGCAACAAGGGCCTCGTGACGGAGGAGTTCGTCCGTGTTCCTGTGCCCGGGCCCGGCACGGTCGCCCGGGTCCGTTCGATCGTCGAGACGGATCACCGTGGCCCCGCCGAGCTGCACATCGGCGCCGCGGCCACCAAGCGGGTGTGGTGGAACGGCGAGCGACTGGACACCGGCACCGGGTATCTCGCCACCGCCCGCGTGGAGATCGGCCGGACCCACAACGTCCTCGAATACGAGCTGGGGGACGCCCAGGACAGGCCGTTGCTGATCTCCGGCACGGCGGACACACCGCTGGGCAGCTACTTCTGCCTGACCCGCCCGGACGGGTTCGGGCCGCGCCCGCAGTTCATGCGCCTCCCCGAGGACGTACGACCGTCCGACGGCGTGACCTATCGGGGGCGGTTGTACGGCCCTGGGCAGGCGGTACTTGTCGTGGGTGCGGCGGTGGGCGTCACCGTGCTGCTCGACGGGGTGGTCGTCGCGCGCCAGGAGAAGGTGGAGTACTACGAGTCCGACTGGGGCGCGGTGCCGATGTTCTTCCGGCATCAACTCGCCCTCGGGGACGGCGAACACGTGCTGGAGGTGGTGGCCGACGCCGTCCATCCGCGCGAGGCGGTGTTCGTCGACTGCGTGGCTCGCGCGGAGTCGGCCGTGAACTCCCTGGTGAGCGGCGCCGGTTGGGAGGCCGAGACGGGGGAGTGGCGCGGCCGTACCGTCGAACACGAGGGTCGCTGGGGGGAGTTGCAGCACTGCTATGCCGCCGTACGACCGCACCCGTTGCCGGACACCGAGTGGCTCACCGGCGCACCGGTGCTCGGTACCGCCGTACTGTCGCTGCGGTCCACGGACTCCGTCCGCGAGCGTGCCCAACGTTTCCGCTTCACCGTGCCGCCGGGCACCGAATCGCTGGAACTGCCACTGGAGTTGCCCGCGAGGGTGCGGGTCGGCGACGGTGCGGAGACGCGTCTGGACGGCCGGTTCCTGACACTGGATCAACCGCTTCCGGTACCAACGGAGGTCGAGGTCGTCACCGCGCCCACGGCCGTACTGCGGGGCGGCTCCGCCTGGCGCGGACCGGCACGCGTCCGCACCGTGGCGGCTCAACTACCGCTGGGGGACTGGCAGTTGCTCGGGTTGGGCGGCTGGAGCGGTGGTGTGACGTACTCGCGGGCGGTGGAGGTACCGGCCGGGGCGGACCCGGTGCTGGATCTGGGGCGGGTGCGCGGCAGTGTGTCGGTCGTGGTCGACGGGGAGTGTGTCGGGGAGGGGTTCTGTCCTCCCTACCGCTTTCAACTCCCGGGTACCGCAGGTCGGTTGGTGCGTCTGGACGTGACCGTCAACAACACCCTGGCCCCCTACCTAGCCGAAGCCACCCCCACCGCCTGGGCCTTCCCCTCCCAGCTCTCGTCGGGGCTGCTGGGACCGGTGACGCTACGGACGCGGGACTGACAGGGGCCGAGTGGAGTCCCGTAGGACGAGGTCGGGCGCGAACACCCGTGTCTCATGGGCGTGTTCGGCGCGCGCCTCCACCTCGTCGAGCAGCATTCCCACGGCCGCTCTGCCGAGTTCCTCGACGGGTTGCCGGACGGTCGTCAGGGTCGTACCGACGAAGCTGGCGATGTCGAGGTCGCCGTATCCAACTACCTGAATCTCCTCGGGTATTCGTACACCCCGTTCGCCGAGTCCTCGGCACAGGCCGGCGGCGAGGAAGTCGTTGGTGCAGAAGACACCGTCGGGCAGGTCGTCGAGAGTGCGGGCGATCTGCAGGCCGTAGGCCACCGTCATCTCTTCGGCGACGACCTGGCGGACGCGTGCCTCGCGGCGGGTGCGTACGGCCTGGCGGGCGCCCTGGTAGCGCTCGGCACACTGCACGATGCCGCGCTCGCCGTTCACGACGAGGATGTCGCGCGCCCCGCAGTCCAGGAGGTGCTGTACGGCGACCCGGCCGCCGGCGATGTCGTCGACGGAGACGGAACAGCCGTCCTGGGCCGACAGCGCGCGGTCCGCGAGGACCAGGGGGATGCCGCGTTCGCGCAGGCGGGTGAGGCGGGTGGGGTCGGCGCCGAGGGGGACCACCACCGCGCCCACGGCCCGCTGTTCGATCAGCATCGTGAAGTAGCCCTGCTCCCGCTCGGGGGCGTCGCCGCTGTCGCAGAGCACGAGGGAGTAGCCGTGGTCGTAGGCCGCGTCGGCGGCGCCGCGGGCGATGCGCGAATAGAAGGAGTTGGCGACGTCGGGGAGGACCAGGCCGATCGAGGACGAGTGGCCGGTGCGCAGGCCTGCGGCTCCTGGGTGGGGCACGTAGTCGAGTGCGGCGACCGCGTCGCGGACCCGCTCGGCGGTGCGGGCGTTGACGCGCTCGGGCCGGTTCAGGACGTTCGACACCGTGGAGACCGAGACTCCTGCGGCGGCCGCGACATCCTGAATGCGGGCGGGGCGAACCTGAATGGCGTCCACCCCCTCGCTGTGACAGCCGTGCGACCAGGCACGACGCGGTTCTCATGGGCGGCGTCAGTGTACCCCGATGGTGGTTGCAACGTTTTCCGCGGGCGCCTTGGAGAGAGGGGTGCGGTGGCCGAACCGGCCTGTGATCAAGAGGGTTAACATGGGGTTATGGCTGAGGGTTCCGGGGTTGATGCTCCGATGGAGGGCGATCGCCCGCTGAGGCGCGACGCCGCCCTCAACCGGGAGAAGATTCTGCTCGCCGCGCGGGAGGTCTTCGGCCGGCACGGGCTGAGGGTCACGCTCGACGACGTGGCCCGGCACGCGGGGGTCGGGGTCGGCACCGTGTATCGGCGGTTCCCGGACAAAGAGACCCTTGTGCGGGCCCTGTTCGAGCAGGACCTCGGGATACGGCAGGCGTCGGCGGAGCGGGCGCTCGCTCATCCCGATCCCTGGGAAGGGTTCGTGGACTTCCTGATGGAGATGGGGGCCGATCTCGCCGAGAACCGTGGCCTGCAAGAAGTGATCATGCTGGGGAGCCACAGTTCCGAGCCCATCGAGACGATGCGGGGCGGGATGCTCCCCTTCCTTGAGGCACTGATCCAACGGGCGCAGGACAGCGGGGACCTGCGGGCGGAGATCACTCCCTCCGACATCCCCGTCATTGTGCAAATGCTCAGCGCGGCAAGCCAGTTCACCCAGGGCAAGCGGCCCGAGGTCTGGCGCCGCTATTTCGAGATCGTTCTCAATGGCATCCGGCAGCGGCCCGACGACCCTCCACTGACGACACCGAGCTTGAGCAACGAGACGGTGGAGCAGGTGATGGGCCTGGTCAGGCCCGCCTCGACACAGGAGTAGCAGGTCTGCCGTACGGGCAGACCCGCCACCGGTGTTTCAGGAGGACGGTCCCCAGTCGGTGTCGCCGGGCGTGGCCGAACTCGGCGTGGTCAGGGGCAGGTTGACGAAGGACGCCGCCTGCCGGTAACCGGCCGGAATCCTGGTGAAGTTGGACAGCAGGGAGATGTCGTAGCGGGTGGTCTGGCCGGGTGTCACTGGGTGCTGTGAGGCTTGGGTGAATGGGTGACTGGGTTTGCGTCGGCCTGCTTGGTCACCGTGCCGTCCGGTGCGACGACGCTCAGCTTGGCCGAGAGTTCGGTCTCCGGTGTCGTCGACTTGGCGTAGAGGGTGACGTCGGTCGGGCCGTTGAGCAGGGCCGCCTTGCTGAGCGGGGCGGTGGTGTAGGTCAGCGTGTCGGCCGTGGTCGCCGCACTCCAGGAGAGCGTGTCGCTGCCCTCGTCCGTCGGTTTGCCGGGGGTGAGGGAGCCGCTGCCGAGGTAGTAGGTGCGGGCGTCGGAGGAGAGGGGCCAGGCGGCGCTGTCGACCCACGTGTTCGCGCCGTTCTCGAACAGGTGCAGGGGAGTCGAGGTGTTCGCCATGCCCGTGGGCGCGTTCTTGAGCCAGGTGTCGAACCACTCCAGGCGGATGCCCTGCAGTGTCGCCTCGTTGACGTGCTCGCCGTGGGTCCAGGGTCCGACGATCGCCTGGTACCGGCCGGTGACGGGTTCGTCCGACGAGATCGGATCGGTCAACGGCCGGTGGTAGTAGGCGTTTTGGGCGGACACGTAGGCGCCGAGGTTGCCGCCGGGGAAGAGGTCGTTCCAGCCGGCCTCGGTCAGTGTCCTGCGCTGAACTCCCCGAAGTAGTGGCCCAGTTCGATGTCCGGGATCAGCGCGGGGTGCGTCGGGTTCCATTCCGTGCGCTGCCGCGTCAGGGCGCTCGACGCCGGGTTGTCGAGCGCGACCAGTGGGGCGAGGAAACGGACGAAGTGCCGGGTCGCTTCCTCGGGGGTCAGGCTGACGGCGGGGATCTTCAACTGGCGGCCGATGGCTCGCGCGATGTCCCCGAACGGCACCCCGTCCTCGGCGACCGCATGCAGGGGCGTACCGGCCGGGGCCGATTCCAGGGCCAGTCGGTACAGGGTCGCCGCATCACGTCGGTGCACCGCCGGCCACCGGTTCGACCCGTCGCCGACGAAGGCCGACACACCCGTCGTACGAGCGATGCCGATGAGCGTAGAGATGAACCCGCGCGTGTCCCCAGGGCCGTGCACGGTCGGGGCCAGCCGTACCGAGGACGACCGCACTCCGCGCTCACTCGCGGCGAGGACGGACAGCTCGACTCGGAGCCGTAGGGCTGTGACGGGGTTGGGAACGGTCGGGGTCTCTTCGGTGAGCAGGTGGCCCGGTGTGCGGCCGATGACCCCCGAAGTGACCACGAAGGGCTTGCCCGTGCCCTCCAGCTCCGTGCCGATCGCCTCGACCGCGTTCAGTTCGGCCTTCGCGCGGGCGGCCGGGTCGGTGGTTTCGGAGAGGTGCTGGTTCGCGGCGTAGACGACACCGTCGGCCGCCGCGGCGCCGGCGCGCAGGCTGTCGGCGTCGTCGATGTCGCCGCGGTGCACGTCGACGCCGGTTCGCGTCAACGTGTCGGCGGCCGGGTCCGAACGGGCCAGGCCGAGGACCTGATGCCCTGCGTCGAGGAGTTCGCGGACGACGGCGGAGCCGATGTAACCGGTCGCGCCCGCAACGAAAACACGCACAGTGGAGATCCCTCAGGTCGGTTCGGGTCGACCCGGCGGCCGATGGCGACGGGCTCACGGACCACACTAGGAAGGGCCCACGCGGGTGTCCAAGTCCTGTGTCGCATAGGGCGATACGCGGCAGGCATGACCTCAGGCGGCTGCGCGACGATGGCCGGTTCGGAGGGCAACGGCAGCGGCGCCAGGACCCGTACCCTCAGATCCTGGCGCCGCACTGTCCGCCGGGTTGCCTCCCAACCAGGCGGCAGAACCGGTCAGTTGATGGTGTAGCTGTCCCCGTAGACCTTCCAGTTCAGCGGTGTGTTGAGGTCGAAGTTGCCGTTCCGGAGGAAGACGCGCTGTTCCGTGTCGACGCGGGTGGTGTCGCTGTGGGCCTCCTCCTGCTTCATGGCCCACACGCGGGCGTCGAGGAACGCGTTGAGGTATGTCGTCTCGTTGCCGCCCTGGGCCGGCGGCTTGGCCGAACGCAGGGCGCGGGCGCGGATGTTGCGGAAGCTGGTGGGGTCGTCGCCGTCGCCGTGCATGACGATGGCGTCGTAGTACGTGAACTGGCCCAGCACACGCAGCCCGTCGGTCTTGCCCTGGCTGGCGGCGGGGTTGAAGTAGACGCGGTCGCGTTCGTCGTTCTGCGCCTGCTGGAACACCGTGTCCTGGGCCGCCGTTCGCCAGTCCTTGGGGAAGTTCGGGTCGAGTCCGGAGTGCGAGTCGGTGCCGTTGACGTTGCGGAGCGCGGGGAGGTACTTGGCGAGGACGTTGCCGGGCTTGCGGGTCGCGTAGAGCTGCACGAGGTCGAGCATGTCGCCGGTGCCGGAGCAGAAGCCGATGATGCCGGCGGTGTAACCGCGGCCGTCGCCTATGTCCTCGATGTACTTGTACTGCGCCTTCCAGTCGAGGGAGGAGTTCTCCGCGCTCGACACCAGCTTCATGGCGATCTCCTTCTTCGCCGGGTCGTCGAGGCCGATCGCCGCGGCGGCCGTGGGGGCTGCCGAGGCCTGCGGAGCGCGCAGCAGAGGTGCTGCCGCGAGCGATACGCCGATGAGCGCGAGGAGTGTCCGACGCGAGGGGCTCGTCGGCTCGGATATCGCAGGGTCGCGGAACGGGTGGACCACGGGGACTCCAAAGGGTGGTGGGGGGTGGGGAGTTGGTCGTACCGCCGAACTGATAGGAAAGTTAACTATCAGAGGTTCGGCGTCGAAGGCACCTACCTGGAGCCAAGTTCGTAGCTATGAACGAGAGTCGCGTATCTGTGCGAGGGTGATGCTTGACGGTTTGCCCGTGCTTGTCGCACCGGCCACCTCAGCGACGCTGCGCGGCCTCCGTGCGCTCCGCGGCCGCCGCGGTCGCCTGAGCGAGAAGGCGCAGCGCCGCATCCGGCCGACGGGCGGATGGCGCATGCGGTAGGTCGCGAGGTCCCACTTCCGGACCCGGTGCTCGGACCACATCGACGCGAACTCCGGGCTCTTCATGGCCAGTTCACCGATCAGGGCGGCCGGCCGGGGATCCTCCGGGTGCTGCCCGGCGGCGAGCCGCAGCTTGCCCACCACATCCCTGGCCTTCTCCGGCCAGTCCTCGTACAGGCTGGTCGAGGATGCGCGGGTCGAGGTGTCCGGCGAACAGGGCGTGTCCGGTGCGGTTCCAGGCGAGTACGTCGCTACGGCGGCCGAGGGCGATCGCGGGTGCGTCACCGAACGCGGCGAGCAACTGTCGGGTCGTCTCGCCCACGCGCTCCGTCGGCGAAGTCCGTTCCGTCGACGGCGCGTTGGGCGAACTCCTCGCCGTCCCGAAGGAGATGGGCGGCCCCGGTGGCGACAAGACCAACCCCGAGCGGCTCTTCGCCTCGAAGGTCGGTCTGCTCGCCCTGGACAGCGGCGGCTTCGCCCTCGCCGTGTCGCTCACCGCGCATCTGCCCGGTCTGGAGCAGTCCACCGCCGGGCAGCTGGTGAAGGCCACGCACGAGGTGTGCCCGTACTCCAACGCCACCCGTGGCGACATCGAGGGGACTCTCAACACCGCGGTGCAGTACGGGACTTCAGGCCCCGCGCTCCGTGGGAGCGCGGGGCCTTAGGGGTGTCCGCCGCGCCCGGACGGGACCGGCTCCGCGCCTTGTCCGGTGCTCCCGTATTTCGCGGATGTTGCGCGAGGTCTTGACGCGTCCCGCCCCGTTGCGTAGATATGACTGCGCAGTCATGACAGCGCAGTCATAGACCGGGGCCGGGCTAGGATGCGGCTGCCGGAGATCGGGAGACACCATGACACCAGTGGCAGGACGTGGCGCGGGAGCCGCGCCGCGCAGTGTGGACGTGGCGCGCCTCGCGGGCGTGTCGCAGAAGACGGTGTCCCGGGTCATGAACGACGAGCCGTACGTCTCCGAGGACGTACGCCGTCGTGTCCTCGCGGCGGCCGGGGAACTCGGCTACCGTTCCAACAACGCAGCCCGCGCCCTGGCCTCCGGACGCACCCGGTCCATCGGCGTCGTGACGCTCGGCACCGCCCTGTACGGCCCCGCCTCGCTGCTCATGGGCGTCGAACGGGCCGTACGGGACACCGGCTACGCGCTCCGTGTCGTCAACACGATGGAGGGCGAGTCGGCGGGCATCGCCGGAGCCGTGGACTCGCTCCTGGACCAGGGCGTGGACGGCATCGTCATCTCCGAGCCGATCGACGAGGAGGGCGGCGCGGAGCTGTCCGCGCGGGTCGACGTGCCGGTCCTCGTCCTGGGCGCACCCCCGCCCTTCGCCGCCCCGCATGTCGTGACGGGTGGGATCGTCTCCGGTCAGATGGCGCGGGCGGCCACCGAGCATCTGCTAGAACTGGGCCACACCACGGTCCACCATCTGGCGGGGCCTCAGCGCTGGTACTCGGCGCGGGACCGGCTCGACGGCTGGCGTGCGGCACTCTCGGCGTACGGGCGGGTGGAGCCTCCCGTTGTCGAGGGCGACTGGTCGGCCGCGTCGGGCTATGCGGCCGGGCGTGAACTTGGCGCCGACTCCACCGTTACCGCGGTGTTCGCCGCCAATGACGACATGGCGATCGGGCTGATGCGGGCGCTGTCGGAGGCGGGGCGGCGGGTTCCGGAGGACGTCAGCGTGGTCGGGTTCGACGACACGCCGGTCGCCGCGTATGTGACTCCGCCGTTGACCACGGTGCGGCAGCCGTTCGACGCGATGGCGCAGGACGGTCTGAAATTGCTGGTGCATGCCATTGAGAACCCTGGGTCGGATCCATTGCCGATGACCGACCCGCCGGTTGAGCTTGTTGTCCGGTCGTCTACGGCGGCGCCGCTCCGTTAATTGCCCTGCTGGGTCTGCGGTTTTTGCCTGCGGGCCGGTGAGGGCTGGTCGCGCAGTTCCTCGCGCCCCTAAAAGGGGCGCTTGCGGCACCGGCAAGGCTCGGTCCCGCCCCCCATCCACACCACCCCGAACACACCTTCAGCACGCCGTCGGTCGGTGTGCCGGTCACCCATACCCTTTCTCGGGAGTTCATCATGTCCGGACCCTTCTCCAACTCGCCCTCGTCCCTCAGCCGTCGGGGCTTCCTCGCCGCCACCGGTGCGCTGTCGCTGGCCGCCACGTTGTCCGCCTGCGGTGGGGGCAGCGGTGGTACGAGTGGCTCGGCCGGCAAGCCGGTCGGTCAGGCCGACATCGACAAGGCGATGAAGACGCCGACCCAACTGACGTTCTGGACCTGGGTTCCAAACATCGACAAGGAGGTCGCGCTCTTCGAGAAGAAGTACCCGGCCGTCAAGGTCAAGGTCGTCAACGCCGGCCAGGGGACGCCCCAGTACACCAAGCTGCGCACCGCGCTGAAGGCGAACAGCGGGGCCCCGGACATGGTGCAGATCGAGTTCCAGGCGATCCCGACGTTCACCATCACCGACAGCCTGCTCGACCTCCGTCCCTACGGCGCCTCCGCACTCAAGTCGACGTTCGTGGACTGGACTTGGGGCCAGGTCAGCGGCAGCGGCGGTGAGATCTGGGCGATCCCGCAGGACACCGGCCCGATGGGCATGCTGTACCGCAAGGACATCTTCGACCAGCACGGCATCCAGGTCCCCACCACCTGGGACGAGTTCGCCGCCGCCGCCCGCAAGCTGCACAAGGCCGACCCGGACGTCTACCTCACCAACCTCGCCGCCAACCAAGTCGCCGCCTGGCACGGCCTGTTGTGGCAGGCGGGCGCCAAGCCGTACGTCACCTCCGGCAAGAGCGACATCACCGTCAGTGTCGACGACGCGGTCTCCAAGAAGCTCGGCGAGTACTGGGGCACCCTCGCCAAGGACGGCGTGATCGGCGTGGAGCCGGACTTCACCGACGCCTGGTACGCGGCCCTGAACAAGGGCAAGTACGCGACCTGGCTGACGGGCGCCTGGGGGCCGGCCTTCCTCTCCGGCTCGGCGAAGGCCACCTCCGGGAAGTGGCGCGCGGCCCCGCTCCCGCAGTGGGACGCGGCCAAGCCCAGCTCGGGCAATTGGGGCGGCTCGACAACCGCGGTCATCCGCTCCACCAAGAACCCCATCCAGGCGGCGGTGTTCGCCCAGTTCCTCAACAGCGACCCCACCAGCGCCAAGATGTTCGCCACCGAGCAGTTCTTCTTCCCGGCGACCAAGACCCTGCTCTCCGAGCCGGGTTTCCTCGCCGACGCCCCCGCCTTCTACGGCGGCCAGAAGGTCAACCAGGTCTTCGCCGACATCAGTGCCCAGGTCGACCCCGCCTTCCAGTGGCCGCCGTTCCTCGACCGGGTGGCCACGGACTGGACCGAGACCGTCGGCAAGTCCCTCGCCGACAAGACCGACACCGTCCGCGCGCTCGGCTCCTGGCAGTCGCGCATCACGACCTTCGCCAAGAGCCAGGGCTTCACGGTCAAGGGAGGCTGACGATGGCCATCACAGCCCCCTCTCGCAGGAACTCCCCACCCCGCCGACGCCAACTCGGCACCACAGGCGCCCTGTTCATCGCCCCGTTCATGGTGCTGTTCCTGCTGCTCTTCCTCGCCCCGCTCGGCTACGCCGCCTACCTGAGCCTCTTCCAGGAGAAGCTCATCGGTGGCTCGACGTTCGTCGGCCTCGACAACTACGTCACCGCCCTCAAGGACCCCCAACTCCTCAAGGGCATAGGCCGAGTCGCCCTGTTCTTCGTCATCCAGGTCCCCGTGATGCTGCTGCTCGCCCTGTGCTTCGCACTCGCGCTGGACAGCGGCCTGCTCCGCCTCGCCCGGGTGATCCGGCTCGGCATCTTCGTCCCGTACGCCGTCCCGAGCGTGATCGCCACCCTGATGTGGGGCTACCTCTACGGCCCCGACTTCGGCCCCTTCGCCCAGATCAGCCACGACCTCCACCTGCCGGCCCCGCACTTCCTCACCGACGGCTGGATGCTCGGCAGCCTCGCGAACATCGTCACCTGGGAGTTCGTCGGCTACAACATGATCATCCTGTACGCCGCGCTGCGCACCATCCCCGCCGAGCTGTACGAGGCGGCGGCCATGGACGGCGCCGGCGCCTGGCGGATCGCCTGGTCCATCAAACTCCCGGCGCTGCGCCCGGCGTTGACCCTCACCGTCCTGTTCTCGGTGATCGGCAGCTTCCAGCTCTTCAACGAACCGAAGCTGCTCATGAGCGTCGCCCCGGACGTCATCGACAGCTCCTACACCGCCAACCTCTACGCCTACTCCGTCGCCTTCATCAGCCAGCAGACCAACTACGCGGCCACGGTGTCCTTCATCCTCGGACTCGTCATCGTGATCGTGTCGTACGCCTTCCTGCTCACCGCGAACCGCAGGAGGACCGCATGACCACCGTGACGCCCACCGCCTCAACCACCCCAGCGGCAAAGCGGGTTGACGCCGAGCCCCGCCCGTCGCGCCGGTCCTCGACCCGCCGTCGCAGCACCCCGCTCACGATCGCGATGCTGGCCGTCCTGGCGTACTTCCTGCTGCCCCTGTTCTGGCTGCTGATCGCCTCGACCAAGAGCACCCAGGACCTGTTCAACAGCTTCGGCCTGTGGTTCTCCCACGCCCCGCAACTCCTGTCGAACATCAAGGCCACCTTCACCCAGGACGACGGCGTGTTCGGACGCTGGCTGCTCAACACGGTCCTCTACGCCGGGGCGAGCGCGCTCGGTGCCGCGCTGCTCGCGGCGGCGGCCGGCTACGGCTTCGCGAAGTACCGCTTCCGCGGTCACGGCGCGGCCTTCAACCTCGTCCTCGGCGCCATCATGATCCCGACCACCGCGCTGGCGATCCCCACCTACCTGCTCTTCGCCAAGGCGGGCCTGGTGAACACCCCTTGGGCCGTCATCCTGCCCTCCCTCATCAGTCCGTTCGGCCTCTACCTCATGCGGATCTACGCCGAGGACGCCGTCCCCGACAGCCTCATCGAGGCCGCCCGCATGGACGGCGCCGGAGAGTTCCGGATCTTCTGCACCATCGGGCTACGGCTGCTCGCCCCGGGCCTGGTGACGGTCATCCTCTTCACGCTCGTCGCCACCTGGAACAACTACTTCCTGCCGCTGATCATGCTCAACGACCCGAACCTGTACCCCATCACGGTCGGGCTCTCCTCCTGGGCCGCCCAGGCGCAGAACGGCGGCGCCGGAGCCAGCAGCGACATGCTGGCCCTCGTCGTGACCGGCTCCCTGATCTCGATCATCCCGCTCGTCCTGGCCTTCCTGCTGCTCCAGCGGTACTGGCAGAGCGGCCTGGCCACCGGCGGCGTCAAGCAGTAACCCCCACACCCCCCAACACCCCCTGCACTCCGGAGGTTTGTCCATGGCGGATCTGCCCGCCCGCGTTCTGTTCGGTGCCGCCTACTACCACGAGTACCAGCCCGCCTACGGCCCGGACGTACGGCCCGACGAGCAGCTCAAGACCGACCTCGACCTCATGGCCGAAGCACACTTCACCGTCATCAGGATCGGCGAGTCGGTCTGGTCGACCTGGGAACCCGAGAACGGCCACTTCGAACTCGACTGGCTGCGACCGGTGTTGGACGGCGCCCACGAACGCGGCATCTCCGTCATCCTCGGCACCCCCACCTACGCCGTGCCGCCGTGGCTGGCCCGCCAGTACCCGGAGATCACCGGCGAGCGGCGCACCGGCGAACGCATCGGCTGGGGCGCCCGGCAGGAAGTCGACTTCACCCACCCCGCGTTCCGCTTCCACGCCGAGCGGATCATCCGGAAGGTCGTCGCCCGCTACGCCGGCCACCCGGCGGTCATCGGCTTCCAGGTCGACAACGAACCGGGCCTGGAGCTGTTCCACAACCACGGCGTCTTCCAGCGCTTCACCGATCACCTGCGCGACAAGTACGGCGACGTCGAGACCCTCAACCGCGAGTGGGGCCTGGTCTATTGGTCCCACCGCCTGTCCACCTGGGCCGACCTGTGGACCCCCGACGGCAACGTACAGCCCCAATACGACGTCGCCTGGCGGGAGTTCCAGGCCCGCCAGTGCACCGAGTTCATCGGCTGGCAGGCCGACATCGTCCGCGAGTACGCCCACCCCGAGCACTTCGTCACGACCTGTATCTCCTACACCCGCCCGGCAGTCGAGGACGACGAACTCACCGACCGCCTCGACATCGCCACCGGCAACCCGTACTACGACATGCAGGACGGCCTGCTCCTGCCCGACCCGACCCCGGACACCCACGAACAGAAGTGGAAGACCACCGGCGTCTGGTCGCTCTACCAGACCGCCGACTGGATGTTCTCCTCCCGCCAGGAACCGTTCCTGGTCACCGAGACCAACGCCAACTCCATCGGCATGGCCTGGGACAACCGCCCCGCCTACGACGGCCAGTGGCGCCAGGCCGCCTGGGCCCTCGTCGGCCGCGGCGCCCGCATGATCGAGTACTGGCAGTGGCAGACCCTGCGCTTCGGCGCCGAGACCTACTGGGGCGGAGTCCTCCCGCACAGCGGCCGACCGGGCCGGACATACGCCGAACTCGCCCGGCTGGGCGAGGAGTTCGAGACCGTAGGACCCCTCGTCGCCGGTCTCGAACCGGACGCCGACATCACGATCGTCTACTCCACCCCCAGCAAGTGGCTGATGCAGAAGCACCCGCCCCTCGCGACCCCGGACGGCGAACCGGACCCCACCGCCTACCACCGCATCCTCGACCCCTTCTACCGCGGCGCCTTCGACGCCGGACGCCAGGTCCGCGTCGTCCACGCCCGCCAACTCCACGACCCACGCGGTGAACGCGAAGGCATGGCCCCCGAGGAGGCCGCACGCCGTCACCCCGTCCTCGTCGTCCCCGCCCTGTACCTCGCCGACGACACCACGCTCGACTGGTTCGCCGCCTACGCGCAGGCCGGCGGCCACCTGGTCCTCGGTCCCCGCACCGGCTACGCAGACCACGAGGCACGCGCCCGGCACGAACCGGCCCCCGCCCGTCTCACCGGCGCGGCGGGAGTGTCCTACGACGAATTCAGCAACCTCGCACAGGCCGTGCCCGTGCGCACCGCGCCCGGCAGCCCGCTCGCGCTGCCGGAGGGTGCGACGGCGACGCACTGGGCGGACGGTCTGACCGTCACCGACGCCGAGGTGCTCGCGGCGTACGAGCACCCGCACTTCGGGCGTTGGCCCGCCGTGACCACCCGCCGTCACGGGGAGGGGCGCGTCACGTACGTCGGCACCGTGCCCGGCCGTGATCTCGCCCGTGCGCTGGCCGAGTGGCTGGCCCCGGCCGCCCGGAGCGGGTGGACCCGGCTGCCGGTGTCCGTCACGGCGACGACCGGTACCTCGCCCGACGGCCGGCGGGTGCACATCGTCCACAACTGGAGCTGGGAGCCCGCCCGTTCGACGGTCCCGGTCGATCTCGCCGATGCCCTGGACAGCACGGCCGTCCCTGCGGGCGCGGTGCTGGAGCTGGGCCCGTGGGACGTACGCGTACTCGTTTCCCCGATAGACCCCAAGGAGTAGCTGTGCGAAGAAGCAGAGCGGTGAAGGCGCTGGGTACGTTCGTCGGGGCCGCGGCGATGCTGGCGGTGCCCATGGCCACCGGTGCGCAGGCGTACAACCCGACGGGCGGAATCCTCTACCAGCTCGGCAGCGAACCGTGTCTGAAGGGGCGGGGCAACTGCGCCGTCTACCCGAAGTCGGCCCAACTGCCCGGCGGGCGGCTGGTCGCGTCGTTCGAGAAGTCCACCGTCGTGCCGGACACGGGCAGTGCCGACGGGCAGACGCTCCCGGTCTACAAGAGCGACGACCACGGGACGAGCTGGCAGCCGCTGTCGGAGGTCAAGGCTCCCGCGTATCTCTCCAAGGACCCCAAGTACGCGAAGTACACCAGCAATTGGACCAACCCCTACCTCTACACGCTTCCGCAGAGCGTCGGAGAACTGAAGCGGGGGACCCTGCTCCTGGCGAGTGTCGTGTCGGGGGACGACGAGTACTACAAGGAACACAAGGCGGCCGACCCCAACTGGACGCCCTCCAACGACGGTGACCGCAGTGACCTCGCCATCGCGCTGTACTCCAGCACCGACGACGGCGCGTCCTGGAAGGTCGTCAACGTCATCGCGACGGGCGGCTGGCAGGGCGGCAGCGCGGGCGCGATCGGGCAGAACGTCGCCACGGCCAACACCCACCAGCAGGTGGACCCCGTCTGGGAGCCGTACCTGATGGTCTACAAGGGCCAACTCGTCTGCTACTACTCCGACGAGAACGACTACACCGGCTTCGACGCGACCACCGGCGTCCCGACACTCGACCCCGCCAACGACTCCGCCACGGACTCACACGGGCAGATCCTCGCCCACCGGACCTGGAACGGCCGCAGCGCCGAGTGGAGCGGACCCGTCGTCGACGTCGCCGGACTGGCCCAGAGCATGGGTGGCGGCAAGACCGAGATCGGCGGCGGACGGCCGGGCATGACGAACGTCGTACGGACCACGGACGGCAAGTGGCTGCTGACGTACGAGTACTGGGGCGGCGGAGCCAATGTCCGGTACCTGCTCGCTGACAACCCGATTGATTTCTACCGGAGTTCGGCGACCAACGGTGCCGTCACCTCGCTGCCGGTCGACACCGGCTCCCGTCCGCTCGCGACGGGCGGCAGTCCGGTCGTCATCAGGCTGCCCGGGGGAGGCCTGGTCTACAACGCGGCCGGCAGCGGCAATGTCTGGGTGAACAAGAGCGGCCGTAGCGACGGTGTTTGGAAGGAGTACCAGACGACGTCGCGGGCCGGATACAGCCGGGATCTGCAGTACGTCGACGCCACCGGCCGTATCGCGATCCTCAACAACCAGGGCACCTCGACGATCGCCTACGCCGAGGTCGACCTCGGACGGTCGGAGGGTGCCTACTACCGGTTGGTGAACCGGAAGACCGGCGAGGTGATCGGCACCGGCGGCAGGACGAACGACGCGAACATCGGCAACGGGGACGTTCCCGATGTCGTCCTGGAGGCCCGTGGTTCCGCCGCGGACCCGGACACCCAGTACTGGCACGTGGTGACCGAACCGAACGGCGGAGTAACGCTGTTGAACAAGTCGGGCGGCCGTGCGGCGGCGATCTGGACCGGCAACGCGACGGCCGGCCAGCGGATCGGACAGTGGGTCGACAACAGTGCCACCGGCAGCTGGAACCTGGTGAAGACCGGTGACGGGTTCTACCGGTTGCAGTCGGTCAAGAACACGAGCCTGTACCTGACCGGAGCGTCCGACGGGGCGCCGCTGACCCTGCAGAACACGGCGGCGGACGGTTCGCAGGAGTGGAAGCTCGTGCGGTAGGGCGGTGGACGGGCCGGCCGCCTTCGCGGGTGAACTGCCGGTCGGCCCACTATCGTTGGGGACATGAGGGTTCGTCACAAGGCGCGGGCCGTACTGCTCGACGACGGCCATCTGGTGTTCCTGAAGCGTGGCTGGCCCGGCGGTGATTCGTACTGCACGACCGTCGGCGGGAGCGTCGAGCCCGAGGACGCGGACCTCGAAGCGGCCCTGCGGCGCGAGGCGATGGAGGAGATCGGGGCCACGATTGGCCCGGCCACCGAGTTCCTGACCGTCACCGAACCGCGCGGGACCAGCACCGTCGTCCAGCACTACTTCCTCGCCGACCTGCTGGACATGGACCTGGACCGCCGCCGCGGTCCCGAACTCGACGACCCCGACACGGGTGACTTCGAACCGGTCCGGGTCGCGCTGAGCCGTCCGGCCGTGGCGGCCCTCAACCTTCAGCCGGCCGAGCTGGCCGACTATGTAATCGCGCACGTCGAGGCCTGGGGTGCCTGATAGCCGCACGGTGGTCACAACACCTTGAGCTGGGTGAGGAGTTGGAGGGTGTCGGTGTTGACCCAGTACTCCACGAACCTGCCGTCCCGCATCCGGAGTGTGTCGGTGCCGGTGAACGTGACCACGGTCCCGGGCTCCGCCTTGGCGCCGGGGAAGCCGCCGGCGTAGGTCCCGGTGGCCGTCCATCGTACGGACGCGTAACGGCCGTCGACCAGCGGGGCGACCTGTTCGGTGAAGCGGAGGTCCGGGAACGCCGCGCGTGTCTGCGCGATCCACGCGACGAGCCCGTCGGCGCCCCGGATCGAGCTGCCGTCCCCGCCGTCGATGAGCGCGGCGTGGACCCGGAAGGCGGGGGAGATGATGCCCGGCGCCCGCTCGTAGTCGCCGTTCCAGAGTCGGAGCCAGTCGTCGAGCATCGCCTTGGGCTTCTGCACGCCCTCGTGCCGGCTTTGGACGCTCGTGATCGCTGTCGTCGCGGTGGTCTTGGGTGAGGCGTCCGAGGCGGTGGCGGTCAGGGCCGTGCAGACCAGGGCGGCGAGTGCCGCCGGGACGAGGGGCCGGGCGCGGGGACGGCGGG
>NZ_JBXVPZ010000168.1:0-19248 GCF_057961495.1 Streptomyces sp. P5F9
GAGTGGGGCGGGTCGGGGCGTATGTCGGAGGTGGTGGTAGTGGTCACGGCGGCACCTGCCTTCGGCGCAGGAGAGCGGAATCCTGACGGCGACAGCGGAATTCCTGTCGGGTGACAGAAATTAGGGAGGGGCTGTTTCGGCCGCGTCACGCCGCCGTGTCCGCGGCGGGCCTAAGTCCTCACGCCCTTGCCGTGGCAGCGAAATCGCGATACATCGTGTGTATTGACGCTCCCGCCCAACTCGCGATATGTTCGGTCACGGATATTCGGACGCGAGGTACGGATGGAGGCGATGGTCCCGATGGCTGCGAAGCGTCGCAAGCTCAGCAATCCGCTCGCGCTCGCCGTGCTGGTGACCCTCTGGCAGGGGCCCATGCATCCGTACGAGATCGCCCAGACCCTTCGCCGCCAGGGCAAGGACACCAGCACGAAGATCAACTACGGCTCGCTCTACACGGTCGTGCAGAACCTGGAGAAGCACGGCTTCGTCGAGGTCGCCGACACGGAGCGCAAGGGCAACCGCCCCGAGCGCACGGTTTACGGAGTGACCGAGGCCGGCCGCGAGGAGACGACCGAGTGGCTGTCCGAGCTGCTGGCCCGCCCGGTCAAGGAGTACCCGATCTTCGAGACGGCCCTCTCGCTGCTCGGCGCCCTGCACCCCGACGAGGTGATGACGCTTCTGGAGGAGCGGGTGAAGAACCTGGACGTGCAGGCGGCGAGTGAGCGTGGGGCCCTGGAGAAGCTGTACGAGTCGGTGCCCCGGCTGTTCCTGATCGAGGTCGAGTACCAACTGCACATGATCGAGGCGCAGGCCGAGTGGGTGCGCGGTTTCCTGGAGGAGATCAGGAAGGGCTCGATGCTCGGCGTCGACGGATGGCGCCAATTCCACGAAACGGGGGAGCTGCCGACGGAGTTCACCTAGACACGAAGAACCCCGACCGGGCTGTTGGAGCAGCCCCGCCGGGGTCACGAACCCCGAACTGACCCGCCGTGCGGCGTAGCCAGGCGATCGAGGTGCGGCACACCCAGGATAGCCGGGCGCTCTTCACGCGGATCAGTCGTGACCTTTCACATCGCACATCCGCTCATTCCTTGGAGAGCTGTCATGGGCAGTACCCGTGCGCCCGCGGTCGAGGCGCGTCAACTGATCAAGACCTATTCCGGCGATGTCACCGCCCTCAACGGCATGGACATCACCGTCGAGCCCGGCACCGTCTTCGGCCTCCTCGGGCCGAACGGCGCCGGCAAGTCCACCACCGTCAAGATCCTCACCACCCTCGCCAGGCCCGACTCCGGCACGGCCACCGTCGCCGGCCACGACGTGCTGCGCCACCCCGACCGGGTCCGCCGCGCGATCGGTGTGGTCGCCCAGAACTCGGGCGCGGACCCGACGGCGACCGGCTGCGAGAACCTCCAACTCCAGGGCAGGCTCTACGGCTTGAGGGGCGCCGCCCTCGCGAAGCGGGTGGACGAGCTCCTCGACCGCTTCACCCTCGCCGACGCGGCGAAGCGTCCGGTGAAGGGCTACTCCGGCGGTATGCGCCGCCGCCTGGACGTGGCGCTCGGCCTGGTGCACCGGCCCGAGGTGCTCTTCCTCGACGAGCCCACCACCGGCCTGGACCCGGAGGCCCGCACCGCGATGTGGGACGAGATCGGCCGGCTCGCGGGGGAGGAGGGGCTGACCATCCTGCTCACCACGCACTACCTCGAAGAGGCCGACCGGCTCGCCGAACGCATCGCGATCGTCGACCGCGGCCGGGTCGTCGTGCAGGGTACCCCCGACTCGCTCAAGGGCGAACTCCGGGGCGACGCCGTCCACTTGGAGCTGCGAGAAGCGGTCGGCGACGCCGGTCGTACGCTGCTGCGGGGCACCCTCGTCGGGCTGCCGGGCGTGCGCGAGGTGCTGGTCGACGGGCGCCGGGTCAGTGCCCGCGCCGACGACGGAGCGGCCGCGATGCCCGTCCTGCTGGCGGCGTTCGAGCGGGCCGGCGTCGGGGTCGCCAGCGCGACCGTCGCCCGTCCCTCCCTGGACGACGTCTATCTCCGCTACGCGGGCCGCCGTTACTCCGAGGCCGACGCGAACAGCACCGGGCAGCTCGCGGTCGCCGGAGGTGCGCGATGAGCACCGCCGTCTCCCAGACCTGGTACATGACGCAGCGTCAACTCATGGTGTTCGCACGGCAGCCCGCCTTCGCGGTCATCACCCTCATCCAGCCGGTGATCTGGCTGTTCCTGTTCGGCAACCTCTTCAAGAAGGTCGTCGAGCTCGGCGGCTTCGGCACCACCTCGTACCTGGACTACCTCGTCCCGGGCGTGGTCGTGATGAGCGCCCTCAGCTCCAACATGTGGGCGGGCATGGGCACGTTGGAGGAGATCCAGCGCGGCACGCTGAACCGCTTCCTGACCACTCCGGTCAGCCGGGCCGCGCTGATGAACGGCAACGTCGTCAACAACGGCCTCGTCACCGCGCTCCAGTCGGCGATCATCGTGCTGCTCGGACTGCTCGGCGGCGCCGACTATCCGGGCGGCATCGCCGGCATCGCGATCCTGATCGTGGCCTCCGTGCTGCTGGGGACCATATTCGGGGCACTGTCCAACGCGCTCGGCATGCTGGTGCGGCAGCGGGAGTCGATCATCGGCATCAACACGTTCCTGCTGCTGCCGCTGACGTTCCTGTCCAGCGCCTTCATGGCGCCGTCCCAGATGCCCTCGTGGATACGGCACATCGCCGACTTCAACCCGCTCAACTGGGCGATGGTGGCGGGCCGTTCGGCGATGAGCGAGCACCCCGACTGGGGCGACGTACTCAGCCGGGGCGGCGCGTTGCTGGCACTCGCGGTAGCGGCGGTATGGCTGTCGATCCGCACGTTCAGGTCATACCAACGGTCGGTATAAGCGCCCCGAAAGGGGCGCGGGGCTGTGTCGATATGCGGCTCCGCCGCGCGGCCGCGACCAGCCACGACGGAGCCGCACACGCCGAACAACCCAAAGCGGCACCCCCTGTGGCGCACCTACGCGGCAACGCCTTCCTGCTCCGCCTCGATCTTCGCGTTCCACTCCCGCTTCGACGCCTGCCACCCGTCCTCGTTGTGGCCCAGGCGCCAGTACCCGGAGATCGAAAGATCCTCGCGCGGGATCGCCAACTCGACGCGCAGCAGGGCGCGGAGGTCTTTCACGAAGGCCGCCTCGCCGTGCACGAACGCGTGCATCCGGCCCTCCGGGAACTCCAGCGCCCGTACGGCCTCGGCGAGCGCCTCGCCGATGGGACGGTCGCCGCGGTGCAGCCAGACGACGTCGATGTCGGAGTCGATCTTCTGCTCCTCCTCGGGGCCGGAGATCTCCACGAAGGCGTGGGCCGTGGCGCCCTCGGGCAGCGACTCCAGCGCGCGGGCGATCGCGGGAAGCGCGCTCTCGTCCCCGGCGAGCAGATGCCAGTCGGCGCCCGCGTCGGGGGCGTAGGCGCCGCCGGGGCCCATGAAGTGGACGGTCTCGCCCGGCTGGACGCGGGTCGCCCACGGGCCGGCGAGGCCCTCGTCGCCGTGGATCACGAAGTCCAGGGTCATTTCGAGGTGCTCGGGGTCCCAGGCGCGCACGGTGTAGGTGCGGGTCACCGGCCACTGCTCACGCGGAAACTCGGCGCGGATGCGCTCCACGTCGAAGGGCTCGGGGTAGACCGCGCCCCCGGCCGGGAACAGCAGTTTCACGTAATGGTCGGTGCAGGTGTCCGCCGAGAACTCGGCCAGACCCTCGCCACCGAGCACCACGCGCTGCATGTGAGGGGTCAGGCGCTCGGTGCGGACGACCTGCGCGGAGTGGGGCTTACGCGGCTTCCGTGCCGGACGTTCTGCCATGACGGCCTCCCAGATTCCCATGCTTAGGCTTACCTAAGCTAGCACTACATTCTCTGTGAAAGGCAAGAAAGAAAGGGCAAGAACAATGCTTACGCGCCCAGCGTGGTGAGCAGTCGCTGCAATGATCCGCCCAGCCCCCAGCGCTCCGCCAGTGCGCCCACCAGCTCCGGGTCGCGCGGGGCGCGCGGCAGCGTCGGGTCGACATCCGGCAGCGGTACGTCGTCGGCGACCCGGACGACCTTGGGCGCGACCGCGACGTACGGCCGCGACTCGTCGAGGCGCTTGCGCTGCGAGGGGGTCAGCTTGGACTTGGGGTCGTCGATCGCCGCCATGATCCCGGGCACGTCACCGAACTCGGCGAGCAGCTTCGCCGCCGTCTTCTCGCCGATGCCGGGGACGCCCGGCAGACCGTCGCTGGGGTCGCCGCGCAGCAGCGCCAGATCCACGTAGCCGCGCCCGTCGACGCCGTACTTCTCGCGCAGGAACGCCTCGTCGGTGACTTGGAGCGTGCCGACGCCCTTGATCGGATACAGGACGCGGATCGCGCGGGCGTCGTCGACCAGCTGGTACAGGTCGCGGTCGCCGGTGACGATGTCGACAGGGCCCTTGGCGTGCGCCGTGAACGTGCCGATGACGTCGTCGGCCTCGTACGGCTCGACGCCCACGCGCGCGATGCCGAGCGCGTCGAGGACTGCCTCGATGACCGGCACCTGCGGGGAGAGCGTGTCCGGCACCTCCTCCGCGTCCGGGCCGCTCTCGCGGACCTCGGCGACGCGGTGCGCCTTGTAGGTGGGGATCAGGTCGACCCGCCACTGCGGCCGCCAGTCCGCGTCCATGCAGGCGACCAGCTGGTCGGGGCGGTGGTCCTTGACCAGGCGGTCGATGAATTCGAGCAGCCCGCGTACGGCGTTCACCGGCGTCCCGTCCGGCGCCTTCACGGACTCCGGGACGCCGAAATAGGCGCGGAAATAGAGCGAGGCGGTGTCGAGGAGCATCAGTCGTCCGGTCACGCCTCGCATCATGCCGCACGACGCCCACGGTCACGTACTGGCACGGGCCGGCAGTGTCAACAGCCATGTCCAGCGCGGACGTTCCGCGACCAGGGTGGCGACGGCGAGCACGGACACCGGGACGGCGGCCCACAGCGGCATGATCCACCAGGCGGCCACCAGGGCGCCCGCGATCTGGAGCAGCACGAGGAGGATCGTCACCCACCCCGGGACGGCGACGACCACGTGCGCCTTGTCACCCGGAGTGGTGAAGACGCTCGGCAGCCCGATCAGCACCACCAGCGACAGCACGGCCAGCGGCCACGAGTGTCCGGAGAGGGCCCAGGGCACACCGATCCAGGCGACGAGTTCCGTACTGAAGCGCAATGCCGACGGCACACGGTCGTCCGGTCGTTCCACGGCGCTCCCCCCACGGTCCCCGACAGCCACGTCGCCGGTGATCCTACGGCGTGAGTGACCTGGCCCACTCCTTGTTTGCGTCGGCGAAGCCTGGGAAGGCGCGGCCTCGGAGCGATGCCGGTTGCACATTCAACCGTCGAGGGGCCTTCGGGTCCGTCGCCGTCGCCTCCCGTCCTGCCCCCGATCGAGAGGTACGCGTGTCAGCCAGGCTAGAAGCCGAGCATCTGTACAAGGTGTTCGGCAGACGACCCGACCAGGCAGTCGAACGGCTCCGCGACGGAGCCGACCGGGAGGAACTGCGCGCCGACGGCACCACCGCCGCTGTGATCGACGCCTCCTTCTCCGTCGCACCGGGCCAGATCTTCGTCGTCATGGGCCTGTCCGGCTCCGGCAAGTCGACTCTCCTGCGGATGCTCAACGGACTCCTGGAGCCCACCGCGGGCCGCGTCCTCTTCGACGGCCAGGACCTGACCGCGCTCGGCGACCGCGAACTCCGCGAGGTCCGCGCCCGCAAGATCAGCATGGTCTTCCAGCACTTCGCGCTCTTCCCGCACCGCAGCGTCCGTGAGAACGCCGCCTACGGCCTGTCCGTGCAGGGCGTGCCCCGCGCCGAGCGCGAAGCCCGCGCCGGCGAGGCGCTCGCCCTGTGCGGCCTGGCCGGCTGGGAGGACTCCTGGCCCGACGAGCTGTCCGGCGGTATGCAGCAGCGCGTGGGCCTGGCCCGCGCGCTCGCCACCGACGCCGACCTGCTCCTCATGGACGAGTCGTTCAGCGCGCTCGACCCGCTGATCCGCCGGGACATGCAGGACCAACTCCTGGAACTGCAGAAGTCGTTGAAGAAGACGATCGTCTTCATCACCCACGACCTCAACGAGGCCATGCGCCTGGGCGACCGCATCGCCGTCATGCGCGACGGCCGCATCGTCCAGACCGGCACCGCCGAGGACATCCTCGTCCGCCCCGCCGACGACTACGTCTCCTCCTTCATCCAGGACGTCGACCGCTCCCGCGTCCTCACCGCGAGCTCCGTCATGGACACCGACCTGCGCGGCGACGAGGCCGACTGCGCCTGCGAGACCGCGACGCCGGACACGCCGTTCAACGACCTGTGCGCGATCAGCGCCCGCCTCACGCACGCCGTCGCGGTGCTCGACAAGGACCACGAGCTGGTCGGTGTCGTCCCCCGGCAGCGCCTGGTCGCCTTCCTCGGCGACGAGCAGCACGAACCCACCCCCTGTGCCAGTCCGCGCGACGGCGGCGAGAAGGTGACCGCCCGTGCCTAGGCTCCCGCTCGGCGACTGGGTCGACTCCGGTGTCGACTGGCTCCTCGCCCACATGTCCTGGCTCTTCGACGCGATCAAGACGGTCGTCGAGGGCATGTACGACGGCATCAACGCGGTCCTCACCGCGCCCGAACCCCTGCTCCTCGCGGGCATCCTGGCCGTCATCGCCTGGTGGCTGCGCGGGCTGGTCGCGGGTGTCCTGGCCTTCGCCGGGTTCCTGCTCATCGACTCGCTCGACCTGTGGGACCGGGCCATGTCGACCCTGGCCCTGGTGCTCGTGGCGACCGTCATCGCCCTGGTGATCTCGATCCCGCTGGGCATCTGGGCGGCCCGCTCCAAGACGGTCAGCGCGGTCGTACGGCCTGCTCTCGACCTGCTCCAGACGATGCCGTCGATGGTGCTGCTGATCCCGGCGATCCTCTTCTTCGGGCTCGGCACCTCCGCCGGCGTGATCGCCACCCTGATCTTCGCGCTCGCCCCGGGCGTCCGCATGACCGAGCTCGGCATCCGCCAGGTCGACGCCGAACTCGTCGAGGCCGCCGAGGCGTTCGGCACCTCACCGCGCGACACCCTGCTGCGCGTCCAGCTGCCGCTGGCGCTCCCGACGATCATGGCGGGCATCAACCAGGTCATCATGCTGGGCCTGTCGATGGTCGTCATCGCCGGCATGGTCGGCACCGGCGGGCTCGGCGGCGCCGTCAACGAGGCCATCGGCCAGCTCGACATCGGCTTCGGTTTCGAGGCGGGCGTCGGCATCGTCGTCCTCGCGATCTACCTCGACCGCATGACCAGCGCGCTCGGCACCCAGATCTCCCCGCTCGGCCGCCGCGCCGCCGCCAAGGCCCGCGCGGCCGGCACCGCCAAGCCCTGGAACTACCGCCCCCGCCCGGCGTTCGCCGTGATCGGCGTGGTCGTCCTCGCCCTCGTGGCCGGCGGCATCGGCGTCTTCGGCCCCTCCTCCGGCACGAAGGCGGCCTCCGCCACGGACGTCGGCAAGGGCAAGAACATCACCATCGGCTACATCCCCTGGGACGAGGGAATCGCCTCCACCTTCCTCTGGAAGGAGATCCTGGAGGAGCGCGGCTACAAGGTGACGACCACCCAGTACGCGGCCGGCCCGCTGTACACCGGCCTCGCCACCGGCCAGGTCGACTTCCAGACCGACTCCTGGCTGCCCACCACGCACGCCGAGTACTGGAAGAAGTACGGCAAGCAGCTCGACGAACTCGGCACCTGGTACGGCTCCACGTCCCTGGAGCTGACCGTCCCGTCGTACGTGAAGGACGTCAACACCCTCGCGGACCTCAAGACCCACGCCTCCGAGTTCGGCGGCAGGATCACCGGCATCGAACCGAGCGCCGGCATGATGGGCCTCCTGAAGACCAAGGTCCTCAAGGAGTACGGCCTCCAGGGCTCCTACGACGTCGTCGACGGCTCCACCCCGGCGATGCTGGCCGAGCTGAAGCGGGCGTACGCCAAGAAGCAGCCGATCGTCGTCACGCTCTGGTCGCCGCACTGGGCGTACAGCGACTACAAGCTGAAGAAGCTCAAGGACCCGAAGAACGCCTGGGGCAAGGGCGACGGCGTGCACACCGTCGCGCGCAAGGGCTTCGCCGACGACAACCCCGACGTCGGCACGTGGTTGAAGGACTTCAGGATGACCGAGTCCCAGCTCACCGGTCTGGAGGCGCAGATCCAGAAGTCCGGCAAGGGCGGGGAGCAGGACGCCGTCCGCACCTGGCTGAAGCAGCACCCGGGCCTCGTCGACCAGTTGGCGCCGGTCGCGAAGAACCAGAAGAGCCAGGCGGCCGGGTGACCTGACAGTCCCGCAGCCGCCGTCCCAGAGGTGGGCCTCACCGCACGTTCCCCCTTCGTGCGGCGGGGCCCACCTCTGTCGGTGCCCCGATCCGGTACGAAAAGGATCCGGCCAACCACATAGCGCTACGAAACCCCTCAATCAGGCCCGAGAGGTGAGCGGGAACACAGTCGACCGCGTACGCATTGAAGAGTAGAGAGGAAGTCCCCCGCCGATCGAGGGTCGGCGGGCCCGTGCGGACTGGCCAGAACCATGACGTCCGATCGCACGCTGTGTGACGTGGATGTGACAGGCGCATGAAACGGTTTGCCGAACATGCGTAGGGTGCAGAGAACTCATCAGAGGCAACTGGAAACCGACGAGCGAAGGAGGGAGCCGGAGCGATGGGCGACCACAAAGAACAGCCCCTTCGGGTGGGCGCGGCCGTACGGCGACGCCGCCGCGCGCTGTCCCTGACCCTCGCCGTCGTGGCCGAACGCAGCGGCCTGTCGGTGCCCTTCCTGAGCCAGGTCGAGAACGACCGGGCCCGCCCCAGCCGAAGCTCCCTGGAGAAGGTGGCCGACGCCCTGCGCACCACGGCCGTCGAACTCCTCGCCGCCGCCGACCCCGCGTGCAGCGTCGACGTCGTCCGCGCGGAGGAGTCCGACTCGGTCGGGGCACCCCGGATGCGTTCGCTGGTACGGGGTCACCACCAGCTGCACGCCTCGGAGTTCACCGGCGACCACGACGCCGGACGCGAATTCCAGCACCGCAACGACGAGTTGATGTACGTCGCGGACGGCGCCGTCGAGATCGAGGCGGAGGGGCGCGCGTACCGGCTGGTGCGCGGCGACACGATGTACCTGACCGGCGGTGTCCGTCACCGCTGGCGCGCGACCGTGCCGGACACCCGGGTGGTCGTGGTCGCGGTGGCCGAGCACATCGAGGCCGTCCAGGACCGCCAGCGCTGATGCGCGTCGTCTCCCTCGTACCGTCCCTCACGGAGGCGATCGCCGTATCCCTGCCGGGAGTTCTGGTCGGCGCGACGGACTGGTGCGGCCATCCGCCCGGCCTCGACGTGACGCGTGTGGGCGGCACCAAGAACCCGAAGCTCGACCAGATCCTCGCCCTGGCCCCCGACTTGGCGATCGCCAACGAGGAGGAGAACCGCGCACCGGACCTGACGGCCTTGCGCGAGGCGGGAGTTGAGGTCCTGGTCACCGAGGTGCGTGATGTCCCGCAGGCCTTCCGTGAACTGACCCGGGTCCTGGACGCATGCGGTGCTCCGCTCCGACCGCGCTGGCTGGACGAGGCGGAGCGGGCGTGGTCGGAGCTGCCGGAACCGGACGACCGTAGGACCGCTGTGGTGCCCGTCTGGCGTCGGCCCTGGATGGTACTGGGCCGGGACACGTTCGCCGGTGATGTGCTGTCCCGGCTGGGAGTCGACCACCTGTACGCGACGCACGCCGAGCGCTACCCGCGCGCCACCGTCGACGAACTACGGGCGGCGGCACCGGAGTTGGTGGTCCTCCCGGACGAGCGGTACCGCTTCACGGCCGACGACGGGCCGGAGGCCTTCGCGGGGCTGCCCTGCGCGCTCGTCAGTGGCAGGCATCTCACCTGGTACGGGCCGTCACTGGGCGAAGCGCCACGGGTGCTGGGCGCGGCCCTGCGAGCAGCTCACCGCTGAGCAGGCCGCGGGCCGTGTGCACGGCGGCGGTGGCCCAGGCGGCGACCAGGACGCCGTAGAGGATGATCGCGAGCCCGTCGTAGACGGCGAGGCCGGTGTGGCGGGACAGGGACTCGGCGCCGGTGACGCAGGTGCCGACCGGGAAGGTGAAGGCCCACCAGGTCATCGTGAAGCGCATGCCGTGGCGGCGGGCGCGGACGACGTGTGCGGTGGCGAGGCCGAACCAGAGCAGGGCGAAGCCCATGACGGGGACGCCGTAGAGGACGGCGAGGAGGCTGAAGCCCTGGGCGTACGCGGCGGGTACGACGCCGGGGGCGAAGTCCGCGAACTTGCCTACGGCGGTGGTGGATTGACCCAGTGGGCCCAGGACGAGGAACAGCGTCGGGGTGAGTGCTAGGGGCAGCGGTTCGCCGGTGACGAGCCGGGCGAAGACCAGCGGCAGCATCAACAGCGTTGCCAGCAGGCTCAGTCCGAACATCGCGAAGCACGCGAGGAGCAGCGTCTCCCGGGGCTGCCCGGGCGGCAGGTGGGGCACCAGGAGCGGACCGAGGGCCGCGGACACCATGGGCGCGACCACGGGCAGCAGCCACACGGGGGTCGCCTGTGCGGGGTGCACGTGATGCCGTACGGCCATCAGGTAGGGGACGGCGACGGCGGCCGTGAGTCCGATGACCGTGCCGGCGCCGAACAGCACGGCGTCGAGCGCGACCGCCGCCCGGAGCCCGATCCAGTCCTGCCCGACGACGAGGGTGCCGCCGCCCACCGCCAGCAGGGCCATCGCGAGGCAGCCGTAGAAGGGGGCCATCGCCGGGTCGAGGAGGTGGGCGCGGGCCTGGTCGCGGTGGTGGGTCCAGTGCAGGGTCCGGGCGGCGAGAAGGGCCGGCAGCATCGCGAGCGAGAGGGCCCAGACGGCGGTGCAGGCCGTGCGCAGTCCCGGGAGGTGGAGCGGGAGCCCGGCACCGGCCGTGGCGACGATGGCGGTGCCCATGACGGAGGCGTACCAGTTGGGTCCGAGATGACGAACGGCGGTGACCATGCCTCCACCGTCTCGCCGACTGAGACGCGCGACCAGGGAGTATGTGTCTATGGGGACATAAACTGGATTTATGAGTGGGAGTGAGACGGAAGATCAGCGGGGCGGGTCGATCGCGCACCGGGTGCCGGACCTCGGGGCGCTGGAGCTGCTGCTGGCGGTGGCACGGCTCGGCAGCCTCGGCGCCGCGGCCCGCGAACTGGGCATCACGCAGCCGGCTGCCAGCAGTCGTATCCGCTCCATGGAACGGCAGCTCGGCGTGGCCCTGGTCGACCGTTCACCGCGCGGATCGAGCCTGACCGACGCCGGGGCCCTGGTCACGGACTGGGCCCGCCGCGTCGTCGAGGCGGCCGCGGCCTTCGACGCGGGCGCCCAGGCCCTGCGGCACCGCCGCGACTCCCGCCTCCGCGTCGCCGCCAGCATGACCATCGCCGAGTACCTCCTCCCCGGCTGGCTCCTCGCCCTCCACTCCCAACGCCCCGACACAGCCGTCTCGTTGCTGGCCGGCAACTCGACCACGGTCGTGGAACGCCTCCTTGCCGACGAGGCCGACCTGGGCTTCGTGGAGGGCCTGTCGGTCCCACCCGGCCTGGACTCCACGGTGATCGCCCACGACCGCCTGATCGTCGTCACGGCCCCGACCCATCCGTGGGCCCGCCGTCAACGCCCGGTACCGGCCGAGGAGTTGGCGTCGACGCCGCTGATCCTGCGGGAGAAGGGCTCGGGCACCAGGCAGGTACTGGACGCGGCACTGGGCGGCCTGGCCCGCCCTCTCATCGAGTTGTCGTCCACCACGGCGGTCAAGGCGTCGGCGGTGAGCGGAGCCGGGCCCGCGGTGCTGAGCGAACTCGCCGTGGGGGAGGAGCTGTCGATGCGGAGGCTGGTGCGCATCCCCGTCGAAGGAGTCACGCTCGCCCGGGACTTGAGAGCGGTCTGGCCCACGGGCCACCGGCCGACGGGACCGGCACGGGAACTGCTCTCGCTGACGCAGGGCTAGCGGGCTTTCGCGGCCGCTTCCACCAACGCCCGCATCACCCGCAGGTCCTCGCCCATCTCGGGGTGCCACTGCACCCCCAACACCCAGTCGGCGGACGGGAGTTCGACGGCCTCCGGGGTGCCGTCCCCGGCCCAGGCCGACACCGTGAGGCCCGCGCCCAGGCGGTCCACGGCCTGGTGGTGGAAGGTCGGGACCGAGGTCTCCTCCGGTACCGCGGAGGCGTACAGGGTTCCCGGTACCGGTTTGACCGGGTGGTGGCCGAAGACGCCCGGTGTCTCCGCGTGGCCGTCGATGTGCTGGACGAGGGTGCCGCCCACGGCGACGTTCAGGAGCTGCATTCCTCGGCAGATGCCCAGGAGGGGGATGCCCGCGGTCAACGCGGCCTCGATCAGGGCGAGTTCCCAGGCGTCCCGGGCGGGAGCCGGCGGGCCGGTGCGGGGGTCGCGGTCGGCGCCGTAGCGGACCGGTTCCACGTCGGGGCCGCCCGCGATCACCAGGGCGTCCAGGCGGGCCACGGTGGCTACGGCGTGTTCGGGGGAGTCCGGGGGCAGCATCGCGGCCAGGCCGCCCGCGCGCTGCACGAGCCGGGGGTAGCCGGCCGGCAGCAGGGCCGCCTCCAACTCCCATGTGCCCCAATGTGCTCCGGCCTCCAGATACGTACTGATGCCGATCAGCGGTCTGCCCGCCATGCACCCCTCCGACGTGAAGCGAATTGAATGGACTCCGCGGGAACCATTGAACTACCCGCTGGTCAGGCGGTCATGCCAGGAACCCCCGCAGCAGCGCCGCCGTCCCCGCGCAGTGCTCCCGCATCATCTCCCGCGCCCCGTCCGCGTCCCCGTCCAGGACCGCCTCGACCAGCGCGATGTGCTGGCGCTGCGAGTGCTCCAGGTTGCGGACCAGGAGGGGGATGCAGTCGAGGAGGTCGTTCACCGTGGCCCGAACCGCCGCGTACTGCGCGGTCAGCGTCGGCGAACCGCACAGCTCGGCCAGCGTCAGGTGCAGCAGGGTGTCCAGGCGGCGGTAGTCGGCGAGCGGGGCGTCGTGCGTGCGGGCCAGGGCGTCGCGCAGGCGGCCCGCCTGTTCACCGCTCAGGCCGTGGGTCGCGCACAGGCCCGTCGCGCCGACCTCCAGCACCTCGCGGAAGCGCAGCACGTCCTCGATGTCGACCGCGCTGATCCGCCGCCGCAGCTCGTCCTCGCCGCCCGCGTCCGACTTCGGCAGGACGAACGTCCCGCCGTAGCGCCCGCGCCGCGACTCCACCAGACCCTGGTCCTGCAGTACCTTCAGAACCTCGCGCAGCGTCACCCGACTGATCCCGAGCCGCTCGGCCAGCTCCCGCTCGGCCGGCAAGCGTTCGCCCCCCGGCACCAGACCCAGCCGTACGACCTGCAGAATCTGTTCCAGCGCCTCTTCGAAGCCGTTGCCCGCCCGCACCGGCCGCAGTACCGGGGTCAACCGGTCCTCAAGCCCGTTCTCCGCTTCCAGCGACATATGGCGGCACCCCCTTCCCAAGCAATGGTTCTCCGCAATACCTTATGGCTTCCGGCTGACCGTAGAAGCCGAAGGAGGCTTTCCCGTGGCAGACCGCACACCCCCACTGGGCGTCGAGGCACTTCAACGCCTCGTCGCCAGTGGTGAGATCGACACTGTCGTCCTGGCCTTCCCCGACATGCAAGGGCGGCTCCAGGGCAAGCGGTTCGCCGCCCAGTTCTTCCTGGACGACGTGCTCCGGCACGGCACCGAGGGCTGCAACTACCTCCTCGCCGTCGACACCGAGATGAACACGGTCGACGGCTACGCCATGTCCTCCTGGGAGCGCGGTTACGGCGACTTCGCCATGCACCCGGACCTGACCACCCTCCGCCGTGTGCCCTGGAACGCCGGCACCGCCCTGCTGATCGCCGACCTCGCCTGGAACGACGGATCGCCGGTGGTCGCCGCACCCCGCCAGATCCTGCGCCGCCAGCTGGAGCGCCTCGCCGAGCACGGATTCACCGCGCAGGTCGGTACGGAGCTGGAGTTCATCGTGTTCAAGGACACGTACGAACAGGCCTGGGACGCCAACTACCGAGGGCTCACCCCGGCCAACCAGTACAACATCGACTATTCGGTGATGGGGACCGGGCGCATCGAGCCGCTGCTGCGCCGGATCCGCAACGACATGACCGTCGCCGGGCTGACCGTCGAGTCGGCCAAGGGCGAGTGCAACCCGGGCCAGCACGAGATCGTCTTCCGCTACGACGACGCCCTCGTCACCTGCGACCAGCACGCGATCTACAAGACCGGCGCCAAGGAGATCGCCTCCCAGGAAGGCGTCTCGCTGACCTTCATGGCGAAGTACAACGAGCGCGAGGGCAACTCCTGCCACATCCACCTCTCGCTGGCCGACGCGGACGGCGGCAACGCCATGGCGGGGACTTCGGACGACCCCGGTGGCATGTCGGAGGTCATGCGGTACTTCCTCGCCGGACAGCTCGCCGCGCTCCGCGACTTCTCGCTGCTCTACGCCCCGAACATCAACTCGTACAAGCGGTTCCAGCCGGGTTCGTTCGCGCCGACCGCCGTCGCCTGGGGGTACGACAACCGCACCTGCGCCCTCCGGGTCGTCGGCCACGGCCGCTCGATGCGCTTCGAGAACCGGCTGCCCGGCGGGGACGTGAATCCCCACCTGGCGGTGGCGGGGCTCGTCGCGGCCGGGCTCTACGGCATCGAGCAGAAGCTGGAGCTGCCGGAGGCGTGCGCGGGCAACGCCTACAGCGGCGACTACGCGCACGTCCCCACCAATCTCCGCGAGGCCGCCGAACTGTGGGAGAACAGCCCGATCGTCAAGGCCGCCTTCGGCGACGAGGTCGTCGCGCACTACCGCAACATGGCACGCGTCGAACTGGACGCCTTCGACGCCGCCGTCACCGACTGGGAGCTGCGCCGCTCCTTCGAACGTCTGTGAGGACCGCTTTGCCCGCCGACGACCGTCTGTGAGGACACCCTTGCCTGCCGAGCACCCGCTGGAAGTACTCAACCCCGCCACCGAGGAGGTCCTCGCCACCGTCCCCGCCGCCACCGCGGCCGACGTGGACGCCGCCGTCGTACGCGCCATCCGGGCCCAGACGAAGTGGGCGGCCCTGCCGCCCGCGGACCGGGCCCGGCTGCTGCGCCGCTTCGCGGCCGCCGTCGACGAACACCTCGAAGAACTGGCCCAGTTGGAGGTGCGCGAGGCCGGGCACACGGTCGGCAACGCCCGCTGGGAAGCCGGCAACGTCCGTGACCTGCTGGACTACGCGGCCGGGGGAGTGGAGCGGCTGACGGGGCGGCAGATCCCCGTCGCGGGCGGCCTCGACATCACCATCCTCGAACCGCTGGGCGTGGTGGGCGTGATCGCCCCCTGGAACTTCCCGATGCCGATCGCCGCGTGGGGCACCGCCCCGGCGCTCGCGGCCGGCAACGCCGTCATCCTCAAGCCGGCCGAGACGACCCCGCTGACCGCGCTCCGGCTGGCCGAACTCGCCCTGGAGGCAGGCCTTCCCGAGGGTCTCTTCCAGGTGCTGCCCGGCCACGGACCGGTCGCGGGCACCGCAATCGTCGAGCACCCGGGCATCGCGAAGATCGTGTTCACCGGGTCTACGGCCGTGGGCAAACAGGTGTTGGCGAAGGGCTCGGCGCTCCTCAAGCGCGTCACCCTCGAACTCGGCGGCAAGAGCCCCAACATCGTCTTCGCCGACGCGGACATCGAGGCGGCCGCGGCCGCAGCCCCCATGTCCTTCCTCGACAACTCCGGCCAGGACTGCTGCGCCCGCACCCGCATCCTCGTCCAACGCGGCGTCTACGACCGGTTCCTGGACCTCCTGACCCCCGCGATCGAGGCGGTGACGGTCGGCGACCCGGCCGACGAGACGACGGACATGGGCCCGCTGATCTCCAAGACCCAGCTGGAGCGCGTCCGTTCGTACGTCACCGACGACCTGGCCGGCATCCGGGGCAAGGCGCCCGAGGGCCCCGGCTTCTGGTTCCCGCCCACAGTGGTGACCGGCGTCGACCCGCACGCGCGCGTGGCCGTCGAGGAGGTCTTCGGACCCGTCGCCGTGGTGCTCCCCTTCGAGGACGAGGCGGAGGCGGTGGCGCTGGCCAACGCCACCGACTACGGCCTCTCCGGCTCCATCTGGACCCGCGACGTCGGCCGCGCCCTGCGCGTCTCGCAGGCCGTCCGGGCGGGCAACCTGTCCGTCAACTCCCATTCCAGCGTCCGCTATTGGACCCCCTTCGGCGGCTTCAAGCAGTCGGGGATCGGCCGCGAACTGGGCCCGGACGCGCTCACCGCCTTCACCGAAACCAAGAACGTCTTCATCAGCAACGTCTCCACCAGCAACGTCTCGACCAGCACGGAGGGCTCCGCACAGTGACCTCAGAGATTGTTTGCCGGCGTCTCGTCGGCCGTACCGCCGTCATCACCGGAGCCGGCAGCGGCATCGGTCTCGCCACCGCGCGCCGGCTCGCCTCCGAGGGCGCGCACGTCGTCTGCGGCGACATCGACGAGACCCACGGCAAGGCGGCGGCCGACGAGGTCGGCGGGCTGTTCGTGAAGGTCGACGTCACCGACCCCGAGCAGGTCGAGGCGCTCTTCAAGACGGCCTTCGACACCTACGGCAGCGTCGACATCGCCTTCAACAACGCGGGCATCTCACCGCCGGACGACGACTCCATCCTCGACACCGGCCTTGAGGCCTGGAAGCGCGTCCAGGACGTCAACCTCACGTCCGTGTACCTGTGTTGCAAGGCCGCGATCCCGTACATGCGGCGCCAGGGCAAGGGCTCCATCATCAACACGGCGTCGTTCGTGGCGAGGATGGGCGCGGCGACCTCGCAGATCTCGTACACCGCGTCCAAGGGCGGTGTCCTCGCCATGTCCCGTGAACTGGGCGTGCAGTTCGCCCGCGAGGGCATCCGTGTCAACGCGCTGTGCCCGGGCCCGGTCAACACCCCACTTCTCCAGGAGCTGTTCGCGAAGGACCCCGAGCGCGCAGCGCGCCGCCTGGTGCACATCCCGGTCGGCCGTTTCGCGGAGGCGACCGAGATCGCCGCGGCCGTGGCCTTCCTGGCGAGTGACGACTCGTCGTTCGTCAACGCCGCCGACTTCCTTGTGGACGGCGGGATTTCGGGAGCGTACGTCACCCCGATGTGAGGTCGGCCGGTCAGCACGCAGCGACGGCCCGGAAGAACTTCCGGGCCGTCGTGCGTTTTTGCCGGTTCGTTTACTGCCGGTCCGTCAGAGGAACGTCATGCCTTCGCCGCGATAGGTAGGCACCGTGGCGGTCACCGCGTCGCCCTCGATCAGGTGCAACGCGTCGAAGCGCTCGCAGAGTTCACCGGCCTTGGCGTGCCGGAACCACACCTTGTCGCCGATGAGGAGATCGTCGGCGGGGGAGCCGAGCAGCGGCGTCTGCACCTCGCCGGGCCCTTCCTGAGGGTCGTAGCGCAGGCCCTGCGGGAGGTACGGCACCGGGAGCCGGTCGGGGCCGGGGGCGCCGGAGGCCGGGTAGCCGCCGCCGAGGACGGTGACGACGCCGACGCCCGGGCGCCGTACGACGGGCATGGCGAAGAGCGCGGACGGACGGCCGTGGAACGACGTGTAGTTGTCGAAGAGGCGCGGCACGTACAGCCCGGAGCCAGCCGCGATCTCGGTCACGGCGTCCTCGGCGGCGGTGTGCTGCACACTCCCGGTGCCACCGCCGTTGACGAACTCCAGGTCGGGTACGACTGCCCTCACCGCGCGCACCACTTCCGCGCGCCGCTCGGCGAGTTCACGCTTGGCGGTGGCCTGCATCAGCCGGATGGCGCGCGAGCGGAACGGCCGCCCGGCGACGGAGTCGCCGACACCGGCGATGTGCCCTTCGTAGGCCATGATCCCGACGACCTTGAAGCCGGGGCGGCGGGACACCGTCCGTGCGATGTCGGCGAGTTGGGCGGGGGTGCGCAGCGGGGAGCGGAGCGCGCCGACGCGGACGCGGCCGCCGAGCATCCGCAGCGAGGTGTCCAACTCCAGGCAGACGCGGATGACTTCGGTGCCGCCGTCGCGTGAGTCGTCGATGAGTTTGAGCTGGGCGGGGTCGTCGATCATCACGGTGACGGCGGCGGCGAGCTTGGGGTCGTTGGCGAGTTCGCCGAAGGCGGCGTGGTCGGCGGAGGGGTAGGCGAGGAGGACGTCCTCGAACCCGGAACGGGCGAGCCAGAGCGACTCGGCGAGGGTGAAGGACATCAGGCCCGCGAAGCCGTCCCTCGCCAGGACGCGTTCGAGGAGGGTTCGGCAGCGGACGGACTTGCTGGCGACGCGGACCGGCTTGCCGCCGGCCCGGCGGACGAGATCGTCCGCGTTGGCATCGAAGGCGTCCAGGTCGACGATCGCGAGGGGGGCGTCGAGGTGGGCGGTGGCCCGGTCGTAACGGGCCCGGTCGGCGGCGCGCGCAGTCATGGACGCAGCCTGCCAGACAGGATTACCGCAGGGTAGGGGGACGTTCCGGGCAGATGCCCCGAGGGCGTGGACTGGTTCCCGTTCGAGCGGGGGCAACCCGTAGAGTGACGCGCACGCACGGAGGAAACGCCGCCGGTCGTTCGACCGCGCCCGGGATGGCGGTCCACCGCTGCGGGTATGCGTGCTCGGGACGACTTTGTTTCTGTGTCTTTGATTTTGTGTCGTGCCGGGTGAGAGCGGGGTGGACGCCGGTCCGTATACGAGCAGGGGCAGGAGTACACCGGCCCCGGTGCGAACAAACGGTGGCCCGGGTACGAGGAAACGGGGGGTGCATGAGCACGGAAGCGCGACGCGCCCCCGGACCGGCGGGTTCGACGCCGCCGCACCGCCCGCCGGGCTCGACGGGATCGGGATCGGGATCGATGGGCTCCGTGAACCCGGCGAACGGGACGAATTCGGGGAACGTGACGGACTCGGCGGGGCGGCCGACGGCCGACGAGGCAACGGGCGAGGACTTGGACCGACCGCATTCTGGTTCTGTGGGGGATTCGGGAACGGCGGAGGCTGCGGGGGCGGCTGAGTCAGCGGCCTCTTCGGGTTCGGCTTCGGGTTCGGTTTCGGGTTCTCCTTTGGGTTCACCTTCGGTTCCGGGCTCGGGTTCCGTCTCTGGTCCGGCCTCGGGGTCCGCTTGGGGTCCGGTCTCGGGTTCCGGTTCGGGTCCGGTC
>NZ_JBXVPZ010000169.1:0-19228 GCF_057961495.1 Streptomyces sp. P5F9
GGTCAGCGGGGGTCCGGAACGTGCACCGTGTGGCGCCGGTGCCATTGCAGTCGCACCCGGCTGCCGCGGTAGGCGGCGACGTCCGCGGCGGAGGTCTCCAGGTTCTGCTGGAGTGCGGTGAGCCGGCCGCCGGCGTCGAGGTCGACGAGGAAGCGGGTCGAGTCCCCGAGGTAGACGACCTCGGCGACGGTGCCGGCGGCGCTCTCGTGGTCCGGGTCGTCGGGCTCGGCGGAGTCCTTGAGGACGCGGATCTTCTCGGGCCGGATGCTGTAGGTGCCCGGGGTGCCGACGACGCGTTGGGCGGACTCGCCCTCCAGCAGGTTGGAGGTGCCGACGAAGGACGCGACGAAGGGGGTCGCGGGGCGTTCGTAGACCTCGGCGGGGGTTCCGACCTGCTGGATGCGGCCCTGGTCGAAGACGGCGATGCGGTCGCTCATCGTCAGCGCCTCCTCCTGGTCGTGGGTGACGAAGACGAAGGTGATGCCCACCTCCCGCTGGAGCGCCTTGAGTTCGACCTGCATCTGCTCGCGCAGTTTGAGGTCGAGCGCGCCGAGCGGTTCGTCGAGGAGCAGCACCCTGGGGCGGCCGACGAGGGCGCGGGCGAGGGCGACGCGTTGCCGCTGGCCGCCGGAGAGCTGGGCGGGGCGGCGGTTGCCGTAGCCCTGAAGTCGCACTTCCGCCAAGGCCTTTCGGGCGCGGACGAGGCGTTCGGACTTGGGGACCTTGCGGACCTTGAGGCCGTAGGCGACGTTCTCCTCGACCGTCATGTGCGGGAAGAGGGCGTAGTCCTGGAAGACGGTGTGGACGTCCCGCTCGAAGGGGGCGAGGCCGGTGACGTCCTGGCCGGCGAGTTCGACGGTGCCCCCGGTGGGGCTCTCGAACCCGGCGATCATGCGGAGCACGGTCGTCTTGCCCGAGCCGGACGGGCCGAGCATCGAGAAGAACTCACCGTCCCTGATCTCCAGGTCGACCCCGGCCACCGCGGTCGTCTCCCCGAACGTTTTCCGCAGATCCCGCAGCCGGATCGCAATCCCCTCCATGGGCGGGAACCTTTCTGGTGCTCTGTAACGTTGCACGGAAACATATGAAGTCATAGTTCAAATCTCAAGACCCTCTTAGGGTAAAGCTTGAGTCAACGTGCAAGGTGGTGGCCGTGAACCAGCAGCAGCATATGAACGGCGGCGCCCGGAAAGCCGTCTTCGCCCCGGTCGACAACCGGGCGCGGGTCGACGCCGTCGTCAGCCGGCTCGGGGACGCCATCGAACTCGGACTGCTCTCCGACGGCGAGCAGCTCCCGGGCGAGAGCGAGCTCGCCGGGCAGCTCGGCGTGTCCACGGTGACCCTGAGGGAGGCGCTGATGGCACTGCGCCAGCAGGGCCTGGTCACCACCCGCCGGGGGCGCGGCGGCGGCAGCTTCGTGTCGCTGCCCGAAGTCCCGGGCGAGGAGCGGCTGAAGGTGCGGCTGCGCGGCTGGAGCACCGAGGAGCTCCGCGACCTCGGTGACCACTGGGCTGCCCTGTCCGGCACCGCGGCCCGGCTCGCCGCACAGCGCACCGAACCCGAGGACCTGGTCCAACTCCGGCGTACGGCCGAGGAGTTGACGCACGCCGAGGACGCGGCGGCGCGCGGCCGGGTGTACGGCCGCTTCCACGTCGAGCTGGCCGCCGCAGCGCAGTCCGCCCGGCTCACCCGCGAACAGGTCGCGTTGCAGACCGAGGTGGGCGCACTGCTGTGTCTCGTGCTCGGGAACGACGAATATCGTGAAGAAGCCGCAGCACGTCACCGCTCCGTAATCTCGGCCGTGCAAGATGGGGCCCACGATTCGGCCAGGGAGCTGGCCGAGCGGTGCGTGCAGGAATCCACGGCGCGGCTCATCGCCGAGCGGCTGGCCCTGTAGCCGTCACCGCGTCCGCTCCCCGTCTGCTGGAGGGCACGCATGAGCCTCGCGACGGCAACACCGGCCACGGCACCCGAGCAGTCCGTCGCGGCCGGGGTCCGCTCGGCCCTGGAGTCCGTGTTCGACGCCGTGGCCGCCACCCGCGCCGACACGACGGCGCTGCTGGCCAAGGTGGCCGCACAGGGCCGCCGCCCGGCGACCGTCGACCTCGCCGCACTGCGCCCGGGCCTCCATCTCCGGCTGGCCCGGCACGAGTTGGTGTCCGGGGTCGGCTTCGTCGCGGCGCCGGGCCTGCTGAGCGGCGTACCCGCATGGCTGGAGTGGTGGCAGTCCACCTCCGACGGTGGCATCCGGCCGCTGCTGCTCGACCTCGACCCCGAGCACTCGGCGTACGCCGACTACACGCACTGGGACTGGTTCGCGCTGCCCCGCGACACCGGGGAGCGGGCGGTCGCCGGGCCCTACGTCGACTACCTCTGCTCGGACGAGTACAGCCTCACCCTGTCCGCGCCGGTCCTGATGGAGGGACGGTTCGCCGGGGTGGCGGCGGCGGACGTGTACCTACGGCACTTCGAGGCGGCCGTGATGCCGATGCTGCACCGGCTGCCTGGACCGGCCCGGCTGGTGAACGCCCGTGGCAGAGTGGCGGCTTCGACCGATCCCCGGCACCTGGTCGGTTCGCTCAGCAAGGGACCGGACTTCGCGGAGGCCCTCGCGACGGGGCGGGCCGGGTTCGCGCAGGGGGCGCGGCTGGTGCCGTGCGACGGGGTGCCGTTGGTGTTGGTGGTCGCGGAGCGGTGACCGAACTCTTCCGCGCGGGTGCCGAGTCGGGGTCGGCCGCGCCGAACTCACCCGCCCGGCTGCCGGGTTGAGGCGAGCCGCACGGCTCCCCCGCTCACTCGGCCGCGGAGACCACCCTCAGGTGTCCGGCGCCGCGGCCCGCCCTGCGGACCCTGGGCGGTGGAACGCGGCGGGCCTCGCGCAGGACCAGCGTCAGACGCGTATAGCCCATGTTCGCCAATGTCTTGGGGGTCTCGCCGACGACACGGCAGTCGGTGGCGCCCCAGCGCGGGTCGGGGTGCAGCAGCGGGCGGACCGCGCCGTCGTGCTCGACGGCCGCCTGCTCGCCGACCGCGCGGATCCAGTGCGGCAGGCCCTGCCGGTAGGCGGCCTCCATGATCGGGTCCTGGGCGATGTCACGGCGGATCGCCTGCAGCCCGTGATCGTGCCCGTGGCTCTCCACGGCCGCGGCGAAGTGGGCCAGCATCGGCAGGCACCAACTCGACTCGTGCTCACCGAGAACGGTGCTCGCGTCGGGGTGGAAGAGCACGAAGCGGAGGAAGTTGTCGCCCGGCATCGCCGTCGGATGCGGGCCGACCGCGCGGAAAAGTGACTTGAACGCGCCGTTGGTCAACACCACGTCCCAGCGGTGGTCCATGACGACGGAGGGGAAAGTGACGGCCTCCAACAGCGTGGCGTAGTCCAGCAGATACGCCTGGGCCTCGGGACTCTCGGGGACGGGCCGCGGCGCGGACCGCTGCCCACCTGCCTGATATGCCATCGGGAGGTCACCCCTCTTGCCTATGCGGCCTTCTCGCGGCGCCTTGATCCTGGTGCCCCGACGCGAGCCGTGTCAACTATCGTGGCATTTCATGCTTGTTGACGGCTGAAATTGGCCACAGTTGTGGCGAGACCTGGATGCGAGTTCGAACCAACCGCTACTCTCCGGGATGTTCACAGCCGCCGTTTGTGAGAAGCCTGTGAGAGACGTATAGGAGATCTGTCGGTGTCGGATGGCTTCGAGGTACCGGGCACGACGCCGACCGCTCTGCTGCCCGCCGCCGTCGACCGCGTCACCGCGCTCGCCGAACGGCTCGGTGTGCCCCAGGCCGAGGTCATCCACATCGGCCGGCTGTCCGTCGCCTGCGGCGTCCCGGAGTCCGTGGTCAGAGCCCTGCTGAGCGGCCGTCCCGCGGGCGAGCCCGATGTGCAGGCCCGGTTCCTGCAACGCCTCGACCTGCTGCGCCGTACCAGACTCAAGCCCAACGGGCGCAAGTACACCCAGCAGGAGATCGCCGACGGCGCGGGCATGTCCCGTCAGCAGGCGGGCGCGCTCATCAACGGCGACCGGCGTCCCACCATGGAGCACTGCGACGCCCTCCAGCGCTTCTTCCGCGTGCACGCCGGATTCCTCACGGCCGAGGACCCCGAAGCCCTCGCGGGTGCCCTCCAGCGCACCGAGCAGGAGCTGTTGCAGAAGCTCGCGGACCGCGAGCGGGCGGCCGCCGAGGCCGCGGACGACCCGCTGGAGCGGCTGCTCCAGGACCACGGAGTGCGCGGAATCGCCTGGCGGGCCGCGCAGTTGCCCACCGACCAGCACCGCGACAAGGTCGCCGAGTGGCTGGACATGCTCCTGGAGAGCGTGAAGCGGCCCAAGTCGTGATCCGGGGGAGAACTGTGGGCATCGGACGGCAGATGCGCCGCCTGTGCGGTGAGTTGGTCGCGGAGCTGAGCCTCGGCGCACCCGCACGCCCCCACGACCTGTACGCCGCGCTGTGCGACGCGATGAGCCGCCGCCGCGGCCGTCCGGTCCAGTTCCGTACGGCCGCCTTCCCGGCCTGCACCGCGAGCGGGCTGTGGCTCGACATGGCCGACCAGGACCTCGTCGTGATCGAGGAACGCACCGCTCCCGACCACCAGTTGGTGATCCTGGGCCACGAGCTGTGGCACATGAAGGCCGGGCACTGCGGCCCGCATCTGGAGGGCACCGCGGTGGCCGCCCGGCTCCTCGGCGACACCGTCGACGAGGACGCGCTGCGTGCGACCGTCCTCAAGGTGGCCGCCCGTAGCCGGTTCGAGCGCGCCGACGAGTGGGAGGCCGAGAGCTTCGGTCTGCTGCTCGCCAGCAAGTGCCGTACGTGGCTGGCCGGTTCGTCCCACAGGGGACCCGCGCGGCACGACCATCTGGCGGGGCGGATCGAGGCGGCGCTGGGGTATCCGGGGCCGCGGAGCTAGTAATTGACGGCCCGTCAGACAAGTTTGTCTCCAGGCGGGCGCGTCTCACGTGGCGCTGCGTTCGCTCGCCTCCCGAAGGTCCCGTTCCGTCGCGCCACTCTGGGCCGTGACGCCGGGGCGGCCCTCGCACAGGAGGTCGCGCCAGTGCTCGCGGCTCCAGTGGGCGGGGGTGGTGGTGCCAGTGAACTCCTCGACCAGGGTGAGGAACCGTGCCGGGTCGGTGTGGAACGGGAAGTGCCCCGCGCCCTCGAAGATCTCCAGCCGGCTGCCGGGCATGGCCTCGTGGGCGCCGTACGCGTGGCGGACCGGCACCACGCTGTCCCGGTCGCCCCACAGCAGCATGGTCGGCATGCCCTCGGTCAGATAGCAGCGGTCGAGCATGGTCACCACCTGGCCGCGCCAGTCGACGACCGCGCGCAGGGTGCGGATGAAGGCGTTGCGGGCGGTCTCGTCGGGCAACGCGTCGACGAGGGTGAGGAGTTCGGGGGCGTCCCGGCCGAGGTCGGTGTCGAGGAGCCGCAACAGCCCGACGGTGAGGCCGACTTGGAGGCGCATGCCGGGCAACCTGAGTGCGGACAGGGCGAGATGGGAACCCGGGAGCGAGACGAGCCGTAGCACCGGATTGACCTCGCGGCCCACGCCGCCCGCGCTGACGAGGACGAGGCGTTCGGTGCGCTCGGGGAACTGGTAGGCGAACTGCATCGCCACTCCCCCGCCCAGCGAGTGTCCGAGCAGGGTCGCGGACTCGATGCCGAGCGTGGTGAGCAGATCGCGGACGCCGTTGGCGTAGGCGGCGACCGAGTAGTCGGCCCGGGGTTTGTCGGAGGCGCCGTGGCCGAGGAGGTCGGGCGCGATCACGGTGTGGGTGCGGGCGAGGTCGGGGATCAGGTCGGTCCAGGTGGCGGAGGAGTCGCCGATGCCGTGGATGAGGACCAGCGCCGGGCCCTGACCGGCCATGCGGAAGGCGCGGCGGTATCCGTGCACGACGCGGTACTGCAGCTCAAGTTCTCCGGCACCCACCGAGCGCAGTCGTGCGGCGCGCGCCGGGCGCCGTGCCGGGACGTCCTCCACGCACTCGCCTCCCGTTCACCTGGCCGCCCGCAGACGGCCGAAAGCCCTTCCCTCCAGCGTAGGGCCGCTGTCCCACGGGGGATTTCCGTGACGTTTCGCCTCCGCTAAGCGGGCGAACCGGCGCCCGTCACAACGGCATTGTCAGTGGCACCCGGCAAGCTGGGGTCGTGCCACCGCCGTGCGGGGGCGCATGACGCCGACCAGGGGAGAGCCGTCCTATGCAGACCGCAGTGATGACCGACCGCGAGCGCGCCGCCGTTCAGGCCTACCTACGGCTGCTGCACACGGTCCGAGCAGCCTTCGACGGCCCGCCGGGCGCCCCTCGGCCGGTCCTGGTCCCGCCCTCGGTACTGGCCGAGGCGGACCAGGCGTTGACGGACGCCGGGCTCGCCGGGAACGAGGAGGCGTTCTTCCGGCTGTTGCAGAGCTGGGGTCCGGAGGGGTGAGCGGGGTGCCAACGGCCAGGAGATCAGGCGCGGTTCACGGATGGGGGACTGTGACCGGATGCGGGACCGTGACCGCCGTGGCGACCAGTCCGCGGCCGACGGTCCAGCGGCCCTCGAAGACATCGAGCCGTTCACCGTCGACCACCGGGCCGGGCACGAGGAGGCGGGCGCGGAGGCCGCCGCGGGTGTCCTCGCCGGGGTCCGTGAAGACCTCGATGTCGGCCTCGGAGAAGTCCAGCCACTTGCCGGTGAGGGGGAACCACGCCTTGTAGACGGATTCCTTGGCGCTGAACAGGAGCCGGTCCCAGTGGACGCCGGGCCGCTCCGCCGTCAGGCGTGCGAGGCGTTCCTGTTCGGCGGGGAGGGCGACGGAGGAGAGGATGCCGTCCGGGAGCGGGGCGTGGGGTTCGGCGTCGATGCCGAGCGAGGCGAGGTCGCCGGCGCGGGCCAGCGCGGCGGCGCGGTAGCCGTCGCAGTGGGTCATGCTGCCGATGACTCCGGCGGGCCAGCCCGGCGCGCCGTGGGCGCCGGGCAGGATCGGCTGCGGGGGCACGCCGAGCTTCTCCATGGCGCGTCGCGCACAGGCCCGTACGGCGGCGAACTCGCGGCGCCTCTTGGGCACCGCGCGGGCCACGCGGGCCTCTTCCTCGGGGTACAGCGGGGCGTCCTGGAGCCCCTCGTCACCGTGTGTCTCCACGGTCACCACGGAGTCCGGAAGCAGTTCCTCGATCACCGGTTCCGACCTCCATCGGCAGGATGCGGCGCAGTCGGCCCGGGGGTTCCGGGCGCTTCTGCCACTCGCGGGGGTATCCCACGGACACCTCTTCGAAGCGGACCCCCTCGTGGTGGGTGGTCCGCGGGATGTGGAGATGGCCGTAGATCATGGTGTCCACGCGGAATCTGCGGTGCCAGTCGGCGGTCAGGGTGGTGCCGCACCACATGGCGAACTCGGGGTACCAGAGGACGTCGGTGGGGTGCCGGTCCAGGGGGTAGTGGTTGATCAGGACCGTGGGCAGGGTGTCGGGGATCTCGGTGAGCCGGCGTTCGGTCCCGGCGACCCGGGCCCGGCACCAGGCCTCGCGGCTGGGGTAGGGGTCGGGGTGCAGCAGGAACTCGTCGTTGCAGACGATGCCGGTGCCGTGCGCGTACGTCAGTCCCTCGTCCTTGGTCGCGCAGCCGGCCGGGAGGAACGAGTAGTCGTAGAGCAGGAAGAGGGGTGCCACGACGACCGGGCCGCCGGGGCCCTCCCAGACGGGATAGGGGTCCTCGGGCGTGACGACGCCCAACTCCCGGCACAGGGCGACGAGATGGTCGTAGCGGGCGACGCCGCGCAGGGTGACGGGGTCCTTGGGGTGGGTCCACAGTTCGTGGTTTCCGGGGGCCCAGAGGACCTTGCGGAAGCGGCCGGCGAGGAGTTCGAGGACCCAGCGGATGTCGGCCACGGTCTCGGCGATGTCACCGGCCACGATCAGCCAGTCGTCGTCCGTGACGGACCGCATGTTCTCGACCAGGGCGCGGTTCTCGGCGTACCCGATGTGCAGGTCGCTGATGGCCAGCAGCTGTCCGGCACCGCCGGCCGTCGACTCCACCCTCGCCCCCTCCGCGCACCCGATGGGCCCACGAGATCACATCCCGCCGTTCCGCGACAAGACGGCCGAACGCGCGGGGCATGTCCGCGGAGCGGGCCGCGGGAAACGCGGAGGCCCGGGCGGCGGCGCGACAGGAGTTCATGTCCCGGGTGGGCACCATCGGGAAATCCGTAACACGGGCGTTGCACGCGGCGCCCTTCGCAAGCCGTATGATCGCCCCAACACCACCGCTACGAACGCCCCTTCGCCGAGGGCGGTTTGGTGTACCTCCAACCACCTTGGCCGGGCACGGCCTCGCTCCGCCGTGCCCGCGAAACCGAAAGGACGGCCCTGCATGGTCTCTCGCGTACGCGTCTGGCTCAACCGCACGTACGCGGAGAACGTGTTCTTCATGGATCAGCTGCGGAGAAATCCCAGCGACCGGGCCGTCGAGATCCATGCCACGCACGGCGACGCGGACTCCCCCGTACTGGCCGCCGCCGACACCGCCGACCTGGAGCCCGAGGGCCTGTCCCCGGCCGCGTACGTCGAGTTCGCGCTCGACCAGTGCGCCCGTCGCGGCATCGACGTGTTCGTGCCCCGGCTGCACCAGTCGGAGATCGTGGCGCACCGCGCGGACTTCGAGGCGGTGGGCACGGCGCTGCTGGCGCCGACCCCCGAGGCCGTCGCCGTCTTCCACGACAAGGTGATCGCGTACGAGGCCGTCCAGGCGATCGGCGTCCCCGTACCGCCGTGGTGGCGGGTACGCACGGCGCCCGAACTCGTCGCCGCCGTCGAGGAGTTGGAGGCCGCCGGGCACAAGGCGTGCTTCAAGCCGGCGTCCGGCGCGGGCGGGGTGGGCTTCCGTGTGATCACGCGCGCCCCCTTCTCACTCATGCACCTCAACGGCTTCCCGAGCCCCTACGTCCCGCTCGACATGGTCGTCGAGGCGCTGGAGCAGGCCGACGAGCAGGTCGACTGGCTGGTCATGCCGCGCCTGGAGGAGCCGGAGGTGTCGGTGGACTGCCTGACCGGTCCCGACAACCTGGTCCGGCTCGCCGTGGGCCGCACGAAGAACGGCCGCCGGCGCGGTTTCACCCTCCAGGAGCAGTGGCTGGAGCCGGCCCGCCGGATCGCGGAGGGCTTCGGGCTGCACTATCTGTCCAACATCCAGTTCCGCATGTTCGGCGACCGGCCCGTGCTGATGGACGTCAACACCCGCCCGGCGGGCGGACTGCACCAGCTGTCGCTGTGCGGGGTCAACGCCCCTTGGGCGGCAGTGCAGTTGGCGCTCGGCGAGGACCCGGGCACGATGGAGCCGCCGTTCCTGGGCGCCGACTACGCGGTGGTGTCCGGCCCGCGCCAGCTGCGTCCGGTGTCGCTCCCGCACCAGCGCGCTGAGGAGTCGGAGCCCCTGCTCCCGGCAGCGCCCGCACCGGCGCAGGACGAGATGGAAACGGCGACGGAGACCTCCGGGACGAGCAGCCGGGCCGCTGCTCGCGCCTGACTCCCCGTCCTGCCCTACACCTTCATACCGGTCTGGACCAATCATGGCGTCGCATCTTGACACCGCGATTGGTCCATACCAACTTGGTTGCGCACCCTCTTGCACTCCCGAACACCCCCATTACTCCAGGGAGATCGCGTGCGCGACACACTCAGACGCTCCAGACATCGGCTCCTCGCCCTGCTCGGTACCGCCGCCCTGGCCATGGCCGGGGCGATAGCGCTGCCCGGTACGGCGGAGGCTGCCAACGTCCTGACCAACCCCGGCTTCGAGTCGGGCAGTCTCTCCCCCTGGTCCTGCACCGGAAACCTCGGCTCGGTCGTCTCCTCGCCCGTGCACGGCGGCTCCAAGGCCCTTGCGGGCGCGGTGAGTTCGAGCGACACCGCACAGTGCTCCCAGACGGTATCCGTGCAGCCGAACACGGTGTACTCGCTCAGCGGCTGGGTGCGCGGCAGTTACGTCTACCTCGGTGTCAACGGCGGTTCGTCCACCTGGACTTCGTCCCCGTCGGCGTACAGCCAGCTGACGACGTCCTTCACCACCGGCGCCTCGCAGACCAGCGCCACCATCTACGTCCACGGCTGGTACGCGCAGGGCACCTACTACGCGGACGACATCAGCCTCGACGGTCCGGGCGGTGGCGGCGGTGGCGACACCCAGGCCCCGACCGCGCCGACCGGCCTGACGTCCACGGGCAAGACCTCCTCCAGCGTCTCGCTGTCGTGGGGCGCCTCGACGGACAACGTGGGCGTCACGGCGTACGACATCTACAGCGGTGCGAACCAGGTCCTCAGCGTCTCCGGTACGAGCGGCACGGTCACCGGGCTCTCGGCCAGCACCGCCTACACGTTCACCGTGAAGGCGCGCGACGCGGCCGGCAACAGCTCGGCGGCCTCGGGCGCGGTGAGCGTCACGACGAGTGCCGGCACCGGCGGCGGCACCGGGTTCACCCAGGCCGCGCCGTATCTCTACGAGGGCTGGGGCGATCCGCCGAGCCCGAGTACGGTGATGAGCGCGACCGGCATCAAGTGGTTCACGATGGCGTTCGTACTGGACTCCGGTGGCTGCAACCCCGCCTGGGACGGCAGCCGGGCCCTGACCGGTGGCGTCGACCAGACCGCCATCAACCAGATCCGCGCGGCGGGCGGTGACATCGTGCCGTCCTTCGGTGGCTGGCAGGGCAGCAAGCTCGGCGCCAACTGCTCCTCCGCGAGCGCACTCGCCGGGGCCCTGCAGAAGGTGATCAGCGCCTACGGCCTCAAGGCCATCGACATGGACATCGAGAACACGGACGAGTTCGAGAACGAGGCCGTCCAGGCGAAGATCCTGACCGCGCTGAAGACCGTCAAGGCCAACAACCCGGGCCTGCGCACGATCGTCACCTTCGGCACCTCGACGACCGGCCCGACGTACTACGGCAACCGGCTCATCGAGCAGGCGCAGTCGCTCAACGCCGGCATCGACGTCTTCACCATCATGCCGTTCGACTTCGGCGGCGGCTCCGACATGTACGGCAACACGGTCGCCGCGGCCGAGGGCCTGAAGACCAAGCTGAAGTCCACGTTCGGCTGGGACGACGCGACGGCCTACTCGCACATCGGCATCTCGGGCATGAACGGTCTGTCGGACCAGTCGGAGACCACGACTCCGGCCATCTGGACGCAGATCCGTGACTGGTCGAACGCGCACCACATCGCCCGGCTCGCCTTCTGGTCGGTCAACCGTGACCGCGGGTGCGCCGGTGGCGGAGTGGTGAGCAACTGCTCCGGCATCAGCCAGAACACCTGGCAGTTCACCTCGATCACGGCCGGTTTCACCGGCTGACGACCCCCACCCCTGGCGGCCGGTCCCCCGTGTGGGCCGGCCGCCTCGGTGTGTCCCCGCAAGTCGGCTCCGTCGGTCAGAAACGGCCCGAGCCCCGGTACAGCTCCAACTCCCCGTCCAGTTCCACGGCGAGGACCGTGGCGAGCGGGTCGAGGTCGGCCAGGGGTGGCGGGTCGATCCACAACTGCCCTACGGCCTCGTGCAGTCCGCCGACGACCCGGTGGGCGAGTTCGGTGCCGGTGCCGAGCACGGTGACGCGGCGGACCGGGGTGACCAGCCCCCGGACTCCGATCTCGGCGCGCGGGATGTCGTACAGGGTGAGATAGAGGGTGCGCCGGTCGGCGGAGAGGGTGCTCGGCCCGTAGTGGTGCCCGGCCGGGAGCCCGCGGACCGTGCCGTACACGGCGTCGGCGTGCTTGCGGATCCACTCCCCCAGGCCTTCGAGGCGTTCGACCTGCGGCTGCGGGATGGTGCCGTCCTCCATCGGGCCCACGTCGAGGAGGAGGTTGCCGCCCCCGCCGATGGTCTCCGTGAAGTAACGCACCAGCTGGCTCAGCGACTTGTGGTTGTCGTCGTGGTGCTGGTACCCCCACGAGTCGTTGATGGTGAGGCACAACTCCCAGGGCCCGTCCGGGGGTTCGACGGGTGCGCCCTGCTCCGGTGTCGCGTAGTCGCCCTCGCTGAGCATGCGGGCGTTGAAGACGACGTCCGGCGAGTACGAGCGGATGAGCGCGGCGAGTTCCTTTATGCGCCACTGCTCCTCGCTGCGGTCCCACTCGCCGTCGAACCACATCAGGTCGGGCCGGTAGCGGGAGGCCAACTCCCGTATCTGGCCGTCCCGGTAGGCGATGAACCGCTCCCAGGCTTCGAGGTCCTCGTCCTCGGCCGCGACCTCGGAGTAGCGGTTGTCCTCCTGCTCCGGCGGGCGGCCCGGCTTGCGGGTGGTGGCGTAGTCGGGGTGGTTCCAGTCGGAGTGCGAGTAGTAGAGGCCGACCTTGAGGCCCTGCTCGCGGAGCGCGTCGGCGTAACCGGTGATGTAGTCCTTGCCGAGGTTGAGTTCGCCGAACTCCGTGTCCCACAGGGCGACACCGTCGTGATGTCGGCTCGTCAGGACGGCGTACCTGGCGCCGGCCCGGGCGAACAGGTCGGCCCAGGCGTGCGGGTCGTACTTCGCGCCGGTGAAGCGGTCGAGCTGGGAGATGTACCGGTCGTGCGGCACGATGTCGTCGTAGAACGACCAGGACTCCTGGACGCCGTCGACGGCGTAGATCCCCCAGTGGACGAAGATCCCCAACTTGGCGTCGGTGAACCACGGTTGCATGGGCACGGCTGAACTCCCTTACGTACAGGGCGAGTTTGAGGGAAAGAGAGGGGCGGGCCCGGCGGCACCGATGCCGGGCCCGCCCCTCTCCCGGGTTCTACTGGCCCGCGTCCGCCCGCTGCAGACGGAGCGTCAGGATCTGGAAGGGCCGCAGGGACACGGCCACCGAGTCGCCGTCGACGGAGACCTCGTCCGCCAGCGGGCGCTCCAGCAGGTCGGTGATCCGGGCGCCGGCGAGGGGGAAGCCCGTGCGCAGTGCGCCCTGGGCGCGGCCGCCGTTCGACTCGTAGAGGCGGACCACGACGTCGCCGGACTCGTCGTCGGCGAGCTTGACCGCCTCGACGGTGATGCCGTCGCCGTCGACGGAGACGACCGGCTCCGGGGCGCCGACCGAATCGGCCACCCGCAGCGGGAGGTTGAGGGCGTAGCCCTCGGCGACCGCGTCCTCGATGCTCGCGCCGGGCAGCAGCGAGTAGGTGAGGCGGTGCCTGCCCTGGTCGGCGCCCGGGTCCGGGATGCGCGGGGCGCGCACCAGGCTCAGGCGGACCGTGGTCGTCGTGCCGCCGTCCTCGCGGACCGTGCGGGAGACGTCGTGGCCGTACGTCGAGTCGTTGATGACGGCGACGCCGTAGCCGGGCTCGGCGAGGTGCACCCAGCGGTGGCCGGAGACCTCGAAACGGGCCGCCTCCCAGCTGGTGTTGGTGTGCGTGGGCCGCTGGATGTGGCCGAACTGGATCTCGGCGGAGGAGTGGGCGGCCCGGATGTCCACGGGGAAGCCGGCCTTGAGGAACTTCTCGGCCTCGTGCCAGTCGATGTCGGTCTCGAAGTCGATGCGGGGGCTGCCCGCGCGGACGGTGATCGTCTGCACGATCTTCGAGCCCTTGCCGAAGGACCGTTCCACACGGATCGAGCCGAGCAGCGGGTCCTGCTCGACGACGGTGATCGAGTCGGCATCCAGGAGGTCGGTGAAGCGGTTCTTGTAGTGCTTGTCGACGTCCCAGGCGTCCCAGTAGTTGGGCAGGTCGGTGTGCAGGCGCAGCAAGTTGCCCTGGTCGGCGAGGACTTCGCGGCCGCCGTGGCGCAGGTCGCGCACGGAGGCGAGGGTGCCGTCGTCGGCGAGTTCGACACGGACGATGCCGTTGTCGAGGACGCGGTCGGTGACGGTCACCGCCTGCGGGACGTACTCGGCGGCCAGCGGGGCGCTGCCGTTCGCGGGGACCGTCGCGTACATCGGGACGCCGGTCGCCGTGCGGATGACCTCGGCGCGGTCGAAGGGGCTGGTGTTGAAGACGCGGGTCCCGCCGCCGCCCAGCGCGGCCACGGCCGTCGCCGTCAGCTCCTCCAACTCCGTTGCCACACGGGCGTATTCGGCCTCGGCCTCGCGGTGCACCCAGGCGATCGAGGAGCCCGGCAGGATGTCGTGGAACTGGTGCAGCAGCACCGTCTTCCACAGCTTGTCGAGCTTCTCGTACGGGTACGCGTAGCCCGGCGCGTGCAGGGTGGCCGTGGTGGCCCACAACTCCGCCTCGCGGAGCTTGTGTTCACTGCGCCGGTTGCCCTGCTTGGTGCGGGCCTGGGAGGTGTAGGTGGCGCGGTGGAGTTCGAGGTAGAGCTCGCCGACCCAGACCGGGGCGTCGGGGTACTCGGCGCGGGCCTTGGCGAAGAACTCGTCGGGGTGCTCGACGACGACCTTCGGCGAACCTTCCAAGTCCGCGAGCCTGCGCGCCCGTTCCATGATCTCGCGGGTCGGGCCGCCGCCGCCGTCGCCCCAGCCGAAGGGGGCCAGGGAGCGGGTGGCGTTGCCCTTCTCCTGGTAGTTGCGGACCGCGCGGGACATCTCCTCGCCGCTGAAGCGGGCGTTGTAGGTGTCGACCGGCGGGAAGTGGGTGAAGATGCGGGTGCCGTCGATGCCCTCCCACCAGAAGGTGTGGTGGGGGAACTTGTTGGTCTGGTTCCAGGAGATCTTCTGGGTGAGGAACCACTCGTTGCCGGCGAGCTTGGCGAGCTGTGGGTAGGCCGCGTTGTAGCCGAAGGAGTCGGGCAGCCAGACGCCCTTGGTCTCGACGCCGAAGTGCTCGATGAAGAACCGCTTGCCGTGGACGAGTTGGCGGGCGATGGCCTCGCCGCCGGGCAGGTTGCCGTCGGACTCGACCCACATGCCGCCGACCGGGGCCCACTGGCCGCGCTTGACGGACTCCTGGATACGCGCCCACACCTGCGGGTAGTTGTCGCGCACCCACTCGTACTGCTGGGCCTGCGAGCAGGCGAAGATGAAGTCCTCGTACTCGTCGGCCAGCGAGGTCACGTTCGAGAAGGTGCGGGACGTCTTGCGCTTGGTCTCGCGGATCGGCCACAGCCACGCCGAGTCGATGTGCGCGTGCCCGACACCGGAGACGATGTGCGCGCTGGCGTTGGCGGGCTTGGACAGCACGGGCTTGAGCGCGGCCCGTACGTCGGCGGCCGTACCGGCGACGTCGTCGAGGTCGAGGAGGTCCAGGGCCCGGTCCAGGGCGTGCATGATCTCGTGGCGGCGGGGGTCGTGCTCGCCCAGTTCCAGCATCAGCTCGCGCAGTACCTGGACGTCCAGGTCGAGGTGGAAGACCTCCTCGTCGAGGACGGCGAGGTCGGCGCGGCGGAATGTATACAGTGGACGGTCGCCCGCGGTCAGTACATCACCGAGCGGTGTCGGCTCCGAGAAGTTGTTGGCGAGGATGTCGGGGTTGGAGGCCGCCTCGACCAGGTAGTCGATCACCTCGCCGCCCGTCGCCGGGTTGGCGATGGCCACGTACTGGTTGAGCGGGTTGACGGCCTTCAGCGGCGTCCCGTCCGTGAGGTGCACCAGCGCCTCGGCCTGGTTGCCCGGCCAGTCCCCCACGAACCCGAGGTCGATGACGGCCTCGACGCGCTTCCCCGCCCACTCCGCGGGCACCTGCCCGTGCATCCGGAACCAGGTCGTGCCCCAGGGCGGGCCCCACGGGGTGTCCATCGCGAACGGCGCGTACGGCGCCGCCGCGGCCTCCTCGAAGGGGACCGGCTCACCGGGGGCCTGCCAGGCCTCGACCGTGAAGGGCGCGGTGGCCGCGTAGATCGCGGGCTTGATGCGCTGGTTGTGGGCGCGCTCGACGCGCTCCTCGATCCGGCGGCGTTCGTCGTGCATGGGAAGTCTCCAGGGAACCAGGGAGCTGCTGAGAACTTTGGGGAGCTGTCGAGAACTCGCTGCCGAGAACTCGGGGCGCTGTCCCGAACTGGGGAAAGCGCTTACTGAACGGATGCCTACTTAAGGTACGCCAGGCCCGGGTGGACCTCGGTGTAGCCCTCGACAAGCCGACGGGCGACGTTCACCGAGTCGACCAGCGGGTGCAGCGCGAAGGCCTTCACCGCCGTCGTGCGGGAGCCGTTCTCGGCCGCCGCCAGGACCTCGCGCTCGACACCCTTGACCGCGCAGACCAGGCCGGTGGCGTGGTCGGGCAGCGGGTCGACGGCGACGGGGTGGGCGCCGTTGGCGTCGACCAGGCACGGCACCTCGATGACGGCGTCCGCGTCGAGGACCGACAGCGCGCCCTGGTTGCGCACGTTGAGGATCAGGGTGGTGCGTTCGTCGCGGGCGATGGCCCGCATCAGGGCGAGGGCGACCTTCTCGTACCCGCCGGAGAGGTCGTCGGCGTCGCGTTCGCCGGCGCCGGCCGTCTCCCGGTTCTCCGCCATGTAGGTCGCCTCGCGCTCGGCGCGGGTGCGGTCCCAGGCGGTCAGCGCGGACGCGTCGGGGCGCTTCATCTCGTCGTAGAACTGCGCCTGCTGGTCGCGGAGGAAGGCGCCGCGGGTCTTCTCGACCTCGGTGTAGGCGCGGACGGTCTCGCGGTTGAAGTAGTAGTAGTGCAGGTACTCGTTCGGGATCGCGCCGAGCGACTGGAGCCAGTCGGCGCCGAAGAGCTTGCCCTCCTCGAAGGAGCCGAGGAGGTCCGGGTCGGCGAGCAGGCGCGGGAGTTCGTCGCGGCCGGCGACGCGCAGGCCGCGCACCCAGCCGAGGTGGTTGAGGCCGACGTAGTCGATGAAGGCCTCGCGCGGGTTGGCGCCGAGGACCGTGGCGATACGGCGGCCGAGGCCGACCGGTGAGTCGCAGATGCCGATGACGCGGTCGCCGAGGTGGCGGGACATGGCCTCGGTGACCAGGCCCGCCGGGTTGGTGAAGTTGATGACCCAGGCGTCGGGGGCGAGGCGGGCCACGCGCCGGGCGATGTCGACGGCGACCGGGACGGTTCGTAGACCATAGGCAATACCGCCGGCGCCGACCGTCTCCTGGCCGAGGACGCCTTCCGCCAGTGCCACACGCTCGTCGTTCGCGCGCCCTTCGAGGCCGCCGACGCGGATCGCGGAGAAGATGAAGTCGGCGCCGCGCAGGGCCTCGTCGAGGTCCGTGGTGGCGGTGACGGCTGGGGCGTCGGCCACGGTGGCGGCCTGTTCGGCCAGTACACGGGCGACCGCATACAGTCGACTGTCGTCGAGGTCGTGCAGCACGACCTCGGTGACCCGGCCCTCGCCACGGTCCGTCAGGAGTGCCCCGTACACGAGCGGCACCCGGAACCCGCCGCCGCCCAGAATCGTCAGCTTCACGCTTTCACCTTTCCTGCCACGACGACCTCGACGCCCGCTTCCTCCAGGGAGGAACGGGTCACCGGGTCGACCGGGGCGTTCGTCACCACCGCGTCCAGGTCCTCGGGACCGCACACCTTCGCCATTCCCGTACCCGGGAACTTCTGCGCGTCCGCGAGCAGCACGACCTTGTCGGCGGCCTTGATCATGGCCCGTTTCACCGGCACCTCGACGACCGTCGTGTCCATCACATGGCCGCCGGGCCGCACTCCGCTGGTGCCGAGGAAGAGCCAGTCGGCGTGCAGCTGGCGCAGGTTGTCCTCGGTGAGGAAGCCCACCAGGGAGCGGTACTCGCGCCGGACCATGCCGCCGAGCAGCACCAGTTCGATGCCCTCGTCGTCGGCCAGCTCCTCGTAGACCACGAGGTTGCTGGTGATCACGGTGAGCCGGCGGCCGTGCAGCTGGCGGGCCAGCCGGTAGGCGGTGGTGCCGATGTCGAGGAGGACCGACTGGCCGTCCGCGACCATCGCGGCGGCGCGCGCGGCTATCGCGTCCTTCTCGGCCACCCGTACCTCGGCGACCTCGGCGAAGGGCTGGTCGCCCTCGTCGGCCACGGCACCGCCGTGGACACGCGTGAGCAGTCCGTCCTCCTCCAGTTTGAGCAGATCACGCCTGATGGTGGCGGGGCTCACACCCAGCTGCTCGGAGAGATCGGTCACGGCCGCGGGGCCACCGGAGCGCAGGGCCCGCAGGATGAGTTGATGTCGTCGTTCTGCCAGCACGCCGCGAACACTACTCGTCATCTTCAATCATTTCTATGCTCAGTTCTGCTTGGGTATTGACCAATCTCGTCGAGCAGCGCACGATTCCGGTCACCGAAATGAAGAGTTTTGACGAACTCTCCAGACGACGTGCCGACGAGAGGATGCGCGCGTGGACGACCCCCGGCCCGATGTGCTGCTGACCGGGCTGCTCTTCTACGACCTCGTCCTCACGGGTCTGGGGCAGCCGCCGACGCCGGGCGAGGAGATCTGGACGACCGGCATGGGCTGCGGCCCCGGCGGCATCGCGAACCTCGCGGTCGCCGCGTCCCGCTTCGGCCTGCGGACCTCCCTGGCCACGGTCTTCGGCGACGACTTCTACGGCGCGTACTGCCGTGAGGTCCTCGCCGGCCAGGAGGGCGTCGACCTCTCCCTGTCCCGCACCGCGAACGGCTGGCACACCCCCGTCACCGTCTCGCTCGCCCTCCCCCACCCTCGGCTTCGCTCGGGCGGGGGGACCCCCATCGCCGACCGGGCCCTGGTCACCCACGGCCAGGAACCGCCGTACTCGCAGGACGTGCTGATGGGCGACCCGCCCGAGGCACGGACGGCGCTGGTGCATCTGGAGGCCGAGCCGCGCGCGTGGCTCGGCAAGGCCTCCGCGAACGGCACGCAGATCTACGCCGACGTCGGCTGGGACCCCACCGAGCAGTGGTCCCGTGACCTGCTCGACCAGCTCGCCCTGTGCCACGCCTTCCTCCCCAACGAGACCGAGGCGATGGCGTACACCCGCACCGACAGCGCGGTAGCGGCGCTCGGCACCCTCACCGAACTGGTGCCGGTCGCGGTGATCACGCGGGGCGGCGACGGGGCGGTCGCCGTCGACCAGACGACCGGCGAGTACGCGGAGGTCCCGGCCCTGGCCGTCGATGTCCTGGACGCGACGGGCGCCGGTGACGTGTTCGGCGCGAGCTTCGTCGCGGCCTCGCTCGGCGGCTGGCCACTGGAGGAACGGCTGCGGTTCGCGGTACTCGCGGCCGGGCTGTCCGTCCAGCATCCCAGCGGCGCACTGGCGGCGCCCGGCTGGTACGGCGTCGACCGTTGGCTGCATACAGTCCGCGATCCCGAACTGCGGACTGCATACGGCTTCCTCGTCGACAGGATCCCGGCCGACCCCGGCCCGCCAGTCGCCTACGCGCCCGTCACTCCCCCCGCACGGCAGTAACCC
>NZ_JBXVPZ010000170.1:0-19169 GCF_057961495.1 Streptomyces sp. P5F9
CAGCCCGACCCCGCCGAGCCGCCGGAGGGCCAGTCGTGACCCTCGCCGCAACCGTCGCCGTGACCGCAACGGCACCCCTCGCCGCGCCCCACACCCACGGCTTCCTCTCCCCGACCGGCGTCGAGATCGCCTTCCTCCTCGTCGGACTGGTCACCTTCGGCGCCGCTCTCGTCACCGTCACCACCAAGCAGTTGGTGCACGCCGCCCTGTGGCTCGTGGTGACCCTCGGGGGTCTCGCCGTCGAATACCTCCTGCTCACCGCCGAGTTCATCGCCTGGGTGCAGGTCCTCATCTATGTCGGTTCCGTCGTCGTCCTCCTTCTCTTCGGTCTGATGCTCACCAAGGCCCCCATCGGCCGCTCCCCGGACGCCGACTCCGGCAACCGCTGGGCCGCCCTCGCCGTGGCCGTCGCCGCCGCGGCGGCCCTGGTCTGGGTCGTCGTCGACGCCTTCCGCGCGACCTGGATGGACCTGGACGGTCCGGCCGCCGGCTCGACCGCGGTGACCGGCGCGAGCCTGTTCCAGAACTGGGTCCTCCCCTTCGAGGCCCTCTCCGTCCTTCTCCTCGCGGCCCTGGTCGGCGCGATCGTCCTGTCCCGCAAGACGAAGTCGGAGCTGAGCTCTCCCCCTGTGAACTCCCGGGGCGCGACCGGTAGTTCCCCATTCATCCCGGATTCCCGTAATCACACGTTCAGGCGAAATAGCCGGTCTCAAGGCAACGATCCGACCGCGCTGGACAACCGGACTGAGCGGAACGACCCGACTGAGCAGAACCAGACCGCGCAGAACAACGCAACCGCGCAGAACAACACGACCGCGCAGAACAACACGACCGCGCAGAACAACCCCACCGAGCAGAAGGGAGCCCGCTGATGCACCTCGTCTATCCCGCCGTGCTCGCCGCCCTCCTCTTCTGCACCGGCATCTACGGTGTCCTCGCCCGCCGCAACGCGATCCTCGTCCTCATGTCGGTCGAGCTGATGCTCAACGCCGTCAACCTGAACCTGGTCGCGTTCGACGTCTGGCTCAGCAGGACCGCCGAGGAGAAACTGCACTCCGGCCAGGCCCTGACCCTGTTCACCATCGCCATCGCCGCCGCCGAGATCGGCATCGGCCTGGCGATCGTCCTCGCCGTCTACCGGGGCCGCGGCACCTCGGACATCGACAGACTCCGCGATACCGCCGAGGGCCACGAAACCGACGGCCCCGACGGATCCGGCGGCTCCGACAGCACCGGCGGGCCCGGCCCCGGCAGCTCAGACAGCGACGGCACCGAGCCCCCCGCGGCCGAGAAGGCTGAGGCCACCGCGTGACCACGACCACCCTCGCCGTCCTCGTCCCCCTCCTTCCGTTCCTGGGCTCAGCGGCCGGCCTGCTCCTGGGCCGCACCGCCCCAGGGTTCGTCCGCCCGCTCGCCGTCCTGCCGACGCTCGCCGCGCTCGCGCTGGCCGCGATCGTCGCCGTACGGCAGGGCGGCCACGCGGCCATCGACTCCGCCACCGAACTCACGCCCACCGGCGCGGTCCCCGTCGAACTCGCCCTGCACATCGACGGCTTCGCCGCCCTCGTCGCCGTCCTGGTCGCCTTCGTCGCCACCTGTGTGCAGATCTACTCGACGGGCTACCTGCGCGACGACCCGCGCTATCCCTCGTACGCCGCCCTCGTGTCCCTCTTCACCTCCGCGATGCTCCTCGTCGTCTACTCCGGCGACCTGATCGTGCTGCTGGTCGGCTGGGAAGTCATGGGCATCTGCTCCTACTTCCTCGTCGGCCACTACTGGGAGACCCCGGAGGCCCGCGCCGCCTCCATCAAGGCATTCCTCGTCACCAAGCTCGGCGATGTCCCCTTCCTGATCGGCCTGTTCGCGCTCGCCACCGACGCCGGGTCCTTCCGCATCACCAAGGTCCTGAGCACCGTCGTGAACGGCGGGCTGCACCACCCGACGCTGATCGCCCTGCTGCTCCTGGCCGGCGTGGCGGGCAAGTCGGCGCAGTTCCCGCTGCACACCTGGCTCCCCGACGCGATGGCCGGCCCGACCCCCGTCTCCGCGCTGATCCACGCCGCGACGATGGTCGCCGCCGGTGTCTACTTCGTCGCCCGTCTCCTCCCGGTCTTCGAGGCCTCCTCGGCCGCGATGGTCGTCCTCGCCGTCATGGCCGCGGTGACTATGGCCGGGTCGGGTCTCGCCGCGCTCGCCCAGGACGACATCAAACGCGTCCTCGCCTACTCGACGATCGGTCAACTCGGCTATATGACCGGCGCCCTCGCCGTCGGCGACCGCGGTGCCGCCGTCTTCCACCTCCTGTCCCACGGCGCCTTCAAGGCGCTGCTCTTCCTCGCGGCCGGCGTGATCATCCACGCCTCCGGCACCAACTCGCTGGCCGCCATGTCCCGCATGGGCAACCTGCGCGCCCGCGTCCCCGACGCCTTCTGGACGATGACCGTGGCGCTCCTCGCGCTCGCCGCGATCCCGCCCTTCAGCGGCTTCTTCTCCAAGGAGTCCGTCCTCGGCGCCGCCGAACACGCGGCCACCGGAGACACCGCGCACATCCCCGGCGTCGCGGGCTGGATCGTCCTCGCTGCCGGCCTGCTCACGGCCCTGCTCACCGCCGCGTACGCGACGCGCCTTTGGCTGCTCGCCTTCCACGGCCGGGGAGTCGAAGCCCCCGACCACGGCAGGCAGCCCGTGGCGATGAACGCCGTGCTGTGGGTGCTCGCCGTCCCGTCCCTCGCCCTCGGCGGACTCGCCTACCGCGTGCTCCCCGACTGGTTCGACGGCCGCGACCTGACCCCGACACTCACCACGTCCGTCCTCGGTACGGGCGTCGCCCTCGTCGGCGGCATCGTCACCTACGGCGCCTGGCGGCACACCACCGCACGCGCGGCCCGCGCACCGCTGGGTGCGGTCGCGGCCCACCCGGAGGGCGACGCCGGACTCGTCGAGGCGGAGGCCATCGCGAGCCACACGCCCGCCTACGGAGACGTGGCCTCGGCACCCGACCCGGCGGACCCGGGCCGGCTGCTACTCGGCCCGCTGCACCGCCACGCGGCCACCGGCTTCCACCTGGACGCCGTGTACGCGGCCTTGTTCGTCCGCCCGGTGATGGCCGCGGCGAGTCTCGTCCGGTTCCTCGACCGCGAGGTCGTCGACACCTACGTACGCGGCGCGGGCACCCTGCCCCGTCTGCTCGGCGCCGCCGTACGGCGCGCCCAGACCGGCAATACACAGACCTATGTGAGCGCGCTGCTCGCCGGCACCGTCGTCCTGACGGTCGCCGTCCTCCTCGTCGCCACGGGAGCGTGAGCAGGCGTGATCGATATCAACGAGTCCGTGATGCAGGTCCTTCTGGCGTTCATCGTCGTCGGGCCGCTCCTCGGCGCCGTCACCGCTCTGCTGCCAGCCCCGCCCGGGCTGAAGGGGAAGTCGCCCGAACAGGCCGTACTACGGCACGGCGTCACCGTGACCGGCGTGATCCTCATCGCCGCGATCGTCCTCGCGCTCGGCTTCGACCACGACCATCCGTCGAAGATGCAGGCCACGACCGACATCAGCTGGATCCCCGCACTCGACGTGCGCATCCACCTCGGCATCGACGGCATCTCCCTCCCCCTCCTGGTCCTGACCGCGCTGCTGACCTTCCTGTGCGCGCTCTACTCCTACTTCAAGATGCCTGCGGGCCCGTCCCCGAAGGCCTTCGTCGCCCTGCTGCTCGTCCTGGAGTCCGGCACCCTCGCCACCTTCGCCGTCCTCGACCTGATCCTCTTCTTCCTCGCCTTCGAAACCGTCCTCATCCCGATGTACTTCCTCATCGCCCGCTGGGGCGGTGCCCAACGGACCCAGGCCGCCTGGAAGTTCATCCTCTTCACACTGCTCGGCTCCGTCGTCATGCTGCTCGGCCTGCTCCTGATCGGAATCAAGGCGGGCACATTCGACATGGTGGCACTCGCCACTGACAACGGCCGGTCGCTGACCACATCCGTGCAGGTCATCGCCGTTCTGGCGATCGGGATCGGGCTCGCGGTCAAGACCCCGATGTGGCCCCTGCACAGCTGGCTGCCCGACGCCCACACCGCCGCCCCGACCGTCGGCTCGGTCCTGCTGGCCGGCGTGCTGCTCAAGATGGGCACGTACGGGTTCGTCCGCATCCTGCTGCCGATCGCCCCCGACGGCATGCACACCTTCGCGCCCTACCTCGCCGCCTTCGCCGTCGTCGGGATCATCTACGGCTCCCTGGCCTGCCTCGCCCTCGCCAGACAGGGCGCGAAGGGCGACCTCAAGCGCCTCATCGCGTACTCCTCCGTCGGCCACATGGGCTTCGTCCTGCTCGGCATCTCGACGATGACCCCGACCGGCGTGAACGGCGCGCTGTTCGCCAACATCGCCCACGGCCTCATCACCGGCCTCCTGTTCTTCCTCGTCGGCGCCCTCAAGGACCGCACGGGCACCACCGACCTCGACACCCTCGCCGAGGAGACCGGCGCAGCCCTCTATGGCAAGGCCCCGCGCCTCGGCGGCCTGCTCGCGTTCGCCGCCGTCGCCTCGCTCGGACTGCCCGGACTCGCCGGTTTCTGGGGCGAGATGCTCGCGTTGTTCGGCGCGTTCGAGCCCGCCGCCGACCTCAGCCGGCCCGCGTTCCTCACCTTCATGGCGATTGCGGCCTTCGGCACCCTGCTGACCGCGGCCTACATGCTCGCGGTGGTCCGCCGCGTCTGCATGGGCACCGTCGCGCAGGAAGCACCGAAGCTCGCCGACGTCCAGACGTACGAGTTCGCGGCCTGGACCCCGCTCGTCGCCCTCACCGTCGCCGCCGGCCTGTGGCCGAAGGCACTCCTCGGCCTGACCGACCCGGCCGTGCAGCAGCTCCTCGCAGGAGGCACCCGATGAGCGCCCTGGCCCAGCCTCTCGCGGAGTCGATGGTCCAGTCCGTCGACTGGCTCGCGATCGCACCGCCCACCATCACGGCGGTCGTCGGCCTGGTGGTCCTCGTCGCCGACCTGTTCCTCCAGGAGGCCAGAAAAGCGCTCCTGGGCTGGGTGTCGGTCGCCGGCCTGGCCGCCTCGGCTCTGATGCTGCTGCCCCTCCTGGACGGCGACCGCGCCACCTTCTGCCTCACCGGCGACGCGACCGCCTGCAGCTATACGGCGGACCGCTTCACCCTGGTCATCCAGTTCCTGGTCCTCGGCGGCGCCCTCCTGGCGGCCCTCCTGTCGATCACCACCCTGAAGGACGCCGCCAAGGGACTCCCCGAAGGGGAGTACTGGTTCCTGCTCCTGTCCTCCGCCGCGGGCGCCGCCCTCCTGCCCGCCTCCCGCGACCTCGCGACCCTGATCGTCGCCCTGGAGGTCGCCTCCCTGCCCGCCTTCGCCCTCGTCGGCATCCGGCACGGTGACAGGAAGTCCGCCGAAGCGGCCCTCAAGTTCTTCCTGTCCTCGGTCACCGCGACCGCGGTCAGCCTGATGGGCGTCAGCTTCGTGTACGCCACCACGGGCACCCTGTACCTCACCCGGATCGCCGACCGCATCCAGCACGTCGACGGCCAGTTCCACACCCTCGCCCAGACCGGCGTCGCCCTCACCCTCATCGGCTTCGCCTTCAAGACGGCAGCCGTCCCCTTCCACTTCTGGGTACCCGACACCTACGTAGGAGCGCCCCTCCCGATCGCCGCCTACTTGTCGGTCGTCGGCAAGGCGGTCGGCTTCTCCGGCCTGATCCTCGTCACCGTCGTCGCCTTCCCGTCGTACGCCGACGTGTGGGGCCCCGCGCTCGCCGCACTGGCCGCCCTCACGATGACGGTCGGCAACCTGGGCGCCCTGCGCCAACAGGCCACGCGCGCGTACAGCGCGGTACGGCTGCTCGCCTGGTCCTCCGTCGGCCAGGCCGGCTACCTCCTGGTGCCGATCGCCGCCGCCGCGTACTCCAAGGACGCCCAGAAGTCGATCGGCTCCACCGTCGCCTACGCCCTCATGTACGCGGCAGTGAACCTCGGCGCCTTCGCGGTGGCCGCCCTGGTGGGCCGTAGCAGAGCCCTCAACCGCATCAGCGACTACCGCGGCCTGTACGCGTCGAACCCACTGGCAGCCCTGCTCCTGGCCTTCTTCCTGCTGTGCCTCGCCGGACTGCCGCCGGGTGTCATCGGGCTCTTCGCCAAGGTGACCGTCTTCTCGGCGGCCGTCGACGCGGGCCTGGGCTGGCTGGCCGTCGTCATGGCCGTCAACGTGGTGATCGCGCTCTTCTACTACCTTCAGTGGACGGCCCTGCTGTTCCGCGCCCCGGTGGGCGAGCACGGCAAGCACCGCGTTCCCGCGCCCCTCACCGCCGCGCTCGCCCTCACCGGCGCCCTCGGAATCGCCCTCTCCGGAGCACCCCAACTGGTCCTGCGCTTCGCAGGCACCGGACTCTTCTGAGCCACCGGCACATACCACCGTCCTCACCCGGACGGCCCACCCCCGGCGTCGTACGCACAAGGGAACTAGAGCCCCCCGCCTGGCGTTGACCAGTACGGGAGGGTCCACTGGACGTGACACCACGACACCGGTGGCATCAGAGATCAGCAAGCAAAGGGTTCCCCTGCTGCACGATTTGGAGGGCGTACCGTGCACCGCCGGCACAACGGGCTCAGGACCGCAGTTCTCCTCGGGGGACTGTCCGCACTCATCATCGTCATCGGCAGCTTCTTCGGCCGCACGGGCCTCGTCGTAGCGGTCGTGATCGCGCTGGGCACGAACGCGTACGCGTACTGGAACAGCGACAGACTGGCGCTACGCGCGATGCGCGCCCGCCCGGTGAGCGAGTTCGAGGCCCCGGCCCTGTACCGGATGGTCCGCGACCTCTCCACTCAGGCCCGCCAGCCGATGCCGCGCCTGTACATCTCGCCCACGGAGGCCCCCAACGCCTTCGCGACGGGCCGCAACCCGCGCAACGCCGCCGTGTGCTGCACCGAGGGCATCCTGCGCATCCTGGACGAGCGCGAACTGCGCGGAGTCATCGGCCACGAACTCAGCCATGTCTACAACCGCGACATCCTGATCTCGTCGGTCGCCGGCGCCCTCGCCTCGGTGATCATGTTCCTGGTCAACTTCGCCTGGCTGATCCCGATCGGCCGTTCGAACGACGACGACGGCCCCGGCATCCTGGGCATGCTCCTGATCATGATCCTGGGACCCCTCGCGGCCAGCCTCATCCAGTTGGCCATCAGCCGCTCCAGGGAGTACGAGGCGGACGCGTCCGGTGCCCAGCTCACCGGAGACCCCCTCGCCCTCGCGAGCGCGCTGCGCAAGCTCGACGCCGGCACCAAGCAGCTTCCGCTGCCCCCGGAGCGCCGCATCGAGACCGCGAGCCACATGATGATCGCGAACCCCTTCCGCCCGGGCCAGGGACTCTCCAAGATGTTCTCGACGCATCCGCCGATGGCGGAGCGGATCGCCCGGCTCGAAAAGATGGCAGGTCGCCCTCAGTGAAAACCATCCTGAACGTCATTTGGCTCGTCCTGAGCGGCTTCTGGCTGTTCCTCGGGTACGTGCTCGCCGGCGCGCTGCTGTGCATCACGATCATCGGCATCCCGTTCGGTATCGCCGCCTTCCGTATCGGCGTCTACGCCCTGTGGCCCTTCGGGTACACGACGGTCGAGCGCCGGGACGCGGGCGCCCCCTCCTGCGTCGGCAACGTCCTGTGGCTGATCCTCGCGGGCTGGTGGCTGGCCCTCGCGCACATCGTCACCGGCATCGCCATGTGCATCACGATCATCGGCATCCCGTTCGGCATCGCCAACTTCAAGCTGATCCCGGTCTCGCTATTCCCCCTGGGCCGCGAAATCGTGCCCACGGACCAGCCGTTCGCCACCCGCTGACGGCGGGCAGCGGTGGGGACGCCCAAGTACGTCCTGCTGTCGTACGACGAAGGTGCCGAGTGCACCGGCGAGCACGGCTACGAGGAGACCTGGGCCCTGTGCGAGGACGCCGCCGACCTCTTCGCCGACCCACCCCCACCCACGTGCGTGACGTACGAACTGCTCGGCTGCGCACCCGAGGGCGACCTGCGAACAGCCCTCGCACGCGCGCGTGCCGACGGTTCGGCACCGCTCGGCCCGCTCACCCTGGAGACCCTCGACAGGACCGGCGGGGGAGAGGGCGAGTGGCGGCTGGAGGACGTACGCGTCGTAGGCGACCGTCCCTGCGCGCGTGACCTGTCGCTGAGGGATGTCACCGTCGAGGGCAGGCAGTCCGACGACAACCTCTACGACTATCCGCAGCGCCCGCCCCTGTCCCCGGGCTACCGGGTACTGGGCGCGGACGGCCAGCCATGGGGCGGCTGCCGGGACTTGGCCCAGGTCCAGGAGGACCGGCCCGAACAACTGGAGCCTCCCCTGCGCCTGTTGGGCTGTACCCCGCGCGGTGCGCTGCGGGCGGCACTGGACGGCGGGGAGGAGGACCTGGGCCACGTCAAGGTGGTGCGCGTCGACTCGTCCGGTCGGCCCGTGCAGCCCGCCGCCGAGGGCGAGTTACGGGCCTGGATCCCGTCCGCGCGCGGCCCGGGCCTGGTCGACCTCACCCTCGACCCATGGTCAGAACGCCCACCGCTCGCGGCCCGGGAGGTGTGGGACCTGTGGGGCGAGGGCCGCCTCTCCGAGCCCAACCGCTGGGCCGGTTGCGACACCGCAGGCCGCCGATCCTGGCTCGACACGGCCCTGGCCAACCACACCCACGGCACGTCGGACCGTCCGCCGGGCACCACGTACCACCTCGACGGCAACCACATCACCGACGTACCCGGCTTCTTCTGCGCCCTGGGCGAGGCGGTGAACGGCCCCGCCGGATACTTCGGTCGGGGCCTGGACGCTCTGAACGACTGCCTGCGCGGCAGTTGGGGAGCCACCCCGCCTTTCACCCTCGTCTGGCACGACGCCGCCGTAGCGCGCGCCTGCCTCGACGTCGTCCCGCACACCGGCCGGCGCCAGCCGACGTTCGAGGAACTGCTCGCCTTCCTCGCCGAACGGCATGTCGACGTCCGCCTGTCCTGACCGTTCGTCACCGCACCACGCCCGCAGCCGGGGCGTACGACCAGCGGTTTTCCACAACCGTCGGGTTGTCCACAGGCCGGCCCGATTGTCAGTGGCGCGCGGCACCATGAAGCCATGACCGAGAACGAGCAGCACCTGCTGACACGGGTGGTCGCCGAGGCCCGCAACACCCGCCCGTCGGGCTGGACTTCACTCCCCGCGCCCGTGGACGAGGCCACGGTGACCCGCGCCGAGGCCGCCCTGGGCTTCCGCCTGCCCCCGCTGCTCGCCGCCGCGCTCTACACAGGCATAGGAGACGGCGGATTCGGCCCGGAGTACGGCCTGTTGCCCTTCCTCGACAACCCACCGGTCGGCGAGCCCGCCGCCGTCACGCAGTACCTCGCCAACCGCGCGAGCGGACACAAGGACCCCGACTGGCCATGGCCCGAGGGCGTCCTGCCGATATCCCACTGGGGCCGCGTGATGTACGCGTGCGTGGACTGCCGATCCCCACAGCCCACGGTCCTCCTCTACGAGCCGAACGCCGACGAGGTCGACCACGCGTGGTACGTCGACGCGCCCAGCCTCGCCGACTGGCCGCGCTCCTGGCTCGATGGCACGGGTTGGTACGAGGACCACGAGGGCGGCGCCGAACCGGCGCCGTGGACCGACTCCCGCATCCGCACGACGGCACAGGCATCCTGAGCGGTCGTCGCAGGCCACCGATGCCTGCAACCACCACACGCATCCGTGACGTCCTGTTCATCGACACGGCGGAACATGCAGCGACAGGCCGTGCGCAAGGACCTACGAACACAGCCTGTCCGGGCGGAATTCACAGCTCCGGATCAGTGCAAGCACAGCGTGAGAGGGCAGGTTCACGGCATGGGCATCATCAGCTGGATCATCCTGGGACTGTTGGCCGGAGCCATCGCCAAATTCCTGCTGCCGGGCCGCGACCCGGGCGGCTTCATCGGTACGACCATCATCGGCGTCGCGGGCGCGTTCATCGGCGGCTGGATCTCGGCCCGCTGGCTGGACCACCCGGTCGCCAAGAACTTCTACGACGGCGCCACTTGGGCCTCGGCGATAGGTGGCGCGCTCGTCCTCCTGATCGCCTACCGCATCCTGTTCGGCAACTCGCGCAACTAGCGCGTCCCCGTGCCGCAGCCGGCAGGCGAGAAGGGTGGGCATCGACGGATGCCCACCCTTCCTCGTACCGGCGCGCGGCGGACGCGCGAGGCACTGTTCTACCGGTAGTTCACGAACTGCAGCGCGAAGTCGAAGTCCTTGCCCTTGAGCAGGGCCTGCACGGCCTGGAGGTCGTCGCGGCTCTTCGAGCTGACCCGCAGCTCGTCGCCCTGCACCTGGGCCTTCACGCCCTTGGGACCCTCGTCACGAATGATCTTCGCCACCTTCTTCGCGTTGTCCTGGGAGATGCCCTCCTCGATCGACGCGAAGATCTTGTACTCCTTGCCGGAGAGCTGCGGCTCACCGGCGTCCAGCGCCTTCAGCGAGATGCCGCGCTTGATCAGCTTGGACTGGAAGACGTCGAGGATCGCCTTGACCCGCTCCTCGGAGTTCGCCTCCATGAGGATCTTCTCGGCCGACCATGAGATCGAGGCACCCACGCCCTTGAAGTCGTAGCGCTGGGAGATCTCCTTGGCGGCCTGGTTGAGGGCGTTGTCGACCTCCTGCCGCTCGACCTTCGAGACGATGTCGAAACTGGAGTCGGCCATGTCCTGTGGCTCCTTGTATCGGGGTGCGTATCGATGCGTGTCACTGCGTATCGGCGTGCGTCGGGGCAGCCGCCGAGCCCGGTGTAGGCCCCGGGCCGCATCCGCATAAGCCTAGCCACCCCCTCCCCTCCGAGCGCCGGTCAATCGGGTGGCGAAGCACCCCTGGGCATCGGGTATCGTTTACGTCGTTGCCACGGAGCACCGCCGAAAAGCGGTTCGAGGGGCAGCATCCCCGGCGGTGTGCCCGAGTGGCCAAAGGGAGCAGACTGTAAATCTGCCGGCTTAGCCTACCCAGGTTCGAACCCTGGCGCCGCCACATGATCGAAAGGGTCTGTGATCAGCATCAATGCTGATCACAGACCCTTTCGTCGTTCCCAGGACTTCTCCAGGACTTCCCGAGGACGTCCCGAGGCTTTCCGGGACGTCCCAGAGGCATCCCCGCGGCCCCCTTCGCCCTGCCGCCAACCTTGACGTGCCCGTGCCACAGCCCTACTGTCGCGGCACCGTGTTCATGTTGAAACACAAAGTTCACACACATGAACATGCGCTCCGCCAACCGAGTCCACAGAGCAGACAGGAAGGCACCCCCCATGCGCATGCGTACGCTGCTCACCTCCCTGGCCACCGTCGTCGCCGTCACCGGCGGCCTCGCCCTCACGGCCCCCACGGCGTCGGGCAGTACCGGCGCCGCCGGCGTCGTCGCCGCACCCCTGGCGGACCCCTCCGTCGCGCCCGGCGGGAACTTCGACCTGTCGGTCTGGCAGCTCCAGGAGCCGATCGGTTCCCCCGGCTCGCCCACGACGATCTCGTCGTCCCGGCTCCAGGGGGCCAACGGCTTCCAGGACTCGTACTTCTACACGGACACCCGCGACGGCGCGATGACCTTCTGGGCGCCGGAGAAGGGCGTCACCACCCCCAACTCGAACTACGCCCGCTCCGAACTGCGGGAGATGAACCGCAGCGGCAGCGCCGCCGACTGGTCGCTCAGCGGCACCCACACGATGAAGGCGACGCTACGAGTCGTCTCCGTCACGTCGAACGTCTGCGTCGGCCAGATCCACCTCGGCACCGGCGGCACCTCCACCAAGCCGCTGCTGGAGCTGTACTACCGGTCGAGCGGCGACATCGTCCTCGGCACCGAGAACTCCCCCTCCGGCGGCCAGACCCTGCACACCGTGGGCAACGTGTCGGTCGGCAAGACGTGGAGCTACACGATCGGCGTCTCGGGCGGAAACACCATCAACCTGACGGTCAACGGGAGCACCACGCACTACGCCATCCCGTCGTCGTTCAACGCCTACAAGCAGTACTTCAAGGCCGGTTCGTACAACCAGTCGTCCTCCGACAGCACCACCAAGGGTGCCCGCGTCGCCTTCTACGGCCTCACCGTCGCCCACAGCTGAGCGAGCCTCAGCAGCCGACTCGGCCTGCGGCGGGGCAGACTGATCCCATGTCGTCACGCCGCAGAAGCTGCCCCGAGTGCCGTCGTGAAATCGCCGTCGTGGCCGGCCGGTTCGCGCGGCACGACCCGCCCGGCGCGCGGGAGACCGGCGACCTCGTGTCCTGCCCCGGGTCCCGCCGCCAGGCGGAACTCGGGGCGGCCCAGCCCGCGTTGGACGGGTACGTGGTCCCGGAGTTCCCCGGACAGATGCCGCTCTTCTAGGCGGCGGGCCACCGCCCGGCGGGGAACTCCACATTGCTCAGATCCTCAGTTCCCCGCCACCGACTTCACCGCCACCGACACCGGCGCGGATCCACCGATCAACTCCAGCGTCAGGCCGGCCGTCGCCGGCGTATCCACCAACTCCGCGAGTACGGCGGCCACATCGTCGCGCGGGATCGAGCCGAGACCGGTGTGCGCCTCCAGCCGGACCAGACCGGTGCCGGCGTCGTTCGTGAGGGAACCGGGGCGCAGGATCGTCCAGTCCAGCGCGTCCAGGCCGCGTACGTACGCGTCGGCTTCGCCCTTGGCCCGCAGATACACGTCGAAGACGCCGTCCCCGGAGTGTGTCGGATCCGCGCCCATCGAGGACACGACGACATGGCGCCGTACGCCCGCCAGGACCGCCGCGTCGGCGAACAGCACCGCCGAACCCCGGTCCACCGTGTCCTTGCGGGCCGTGCCGCTGCCCGGGCCCGCGCCCGCCGCGAAGACCGCCGCGTCCGCGCCCCGCAGCTGCGCCGCGACCTCCTCGACCGAGGCCGACTCCAGGTCGAGCAGCAGCGGTTCGGCGCCGGCCGCCCGTAGATCGTCGCTCTGTTCGGCGTTGCGGATGATGCCCGCGACCTCTTCACCGCGCGCGGCGAGCAGGCGCTCCAGCCGCAGCGCGATCTGACCATGACCTCCAGCGATGACAATGCGCATGCCTTCGACCGTACGCCCGGACGGCCGCACGCGCCGCATGACTTAAGCTGCGTCCCAGCGGCGCACACCCGCGCTGGACGCGCCCGGCGCGCGGACCCGAGCCGTGGCGCCTCAGGCGTACGCCCTGGCGCAGCGACAGCGGCTCACGACAACTCGCCCCGCCCCTGCCGGGGCAGCCCCAACTCCGAGCCCGCCGCCGTGTTGCAGTACTCCCGCACCGCGCTCGTCCGTGCCACCACGCGCCCCCGGTGCACCACGATCCGGCTGTACGCCAGCGACAGCGCGCCCGCGAGCCGGTCGCCGCGCACCGCGAGCAGTTCGGCCGGAAATCCCGCCTCGACCCGCACCTCGGGCAGGCCGAGTGCCGCGCGTGCCGAGGAACTCACCGTCTCGTAGGCGTCCTCGGGCCGCATCCCGTGGCGCGAGGCCAGCAGGTAGGCCGCCTCCAAGGGGTCCCCGCGGCCCACCGGGTTGGACACGTCCCGCAGGGCGCCGCTGCCCGCCGCGACCTGGACGCCGGCCGTGCGCAGCAGTCGTACGGGAGCAGTGCCCCGGCGGTCGACGCCGCCGCAGCCGCCCTGTGGCAGGCAGACCACCGTCACGCCGGCCGCGGCCAGTTGGTCCGCGATCCGCGTGACCGTCTCCGCCGGCAGCCGCCCCAGGCCGCCGCACGGGCCGAGCGTCACCCCGGGGCGCATCCCGCCCGCGACCGCCGCCAGCCGGGCCAGGCGGGTCGGGTCGGCGGCGTCCGTGTGCAGGTCGACCGGGCAGCCGTGCTCGGACGCGACCTCCAGGACCGCCTCCACATAGCCCGTTGGATCGGGGTCCACATCTGGACAACCGCCCACTACGGAGGCACCCATTTTCACCGCGTCCCGCAGCATCGCGAGCCCGTCCGCCCCCGCCACCCCGGTCAGCAGCCGGGGCATGGCCACCGCCGTCAGCTCCGCCAGCCCCCGCAGCGCCCGCCGCGCCCGCAGTACGGCGGCCAGCGCGCCCAGCCCCTGAACGTCCCCCACGCGCACGTGTGCCCGCTGCGCCGTCGCCCCGTGCCCGAGTTGCAGCAGCGCGGCCTCCGTGGCGCGGCGCTGGACGTCCTGGGGGTCGTAGGAGACGGGTCCGCCGTTCTCGGCCGAGAGGGCGGTGTCACTGTGCGTGTGCGGCTCGGCGGGGGCCGGGAGGAGGAGATAGCCGCTGAGGTCCACGCGCGCGCCGCACGCGCGCGTGGCGTCCGTCGCCAGGCTGCCGGCCGTGCCGACCGCCTCGATGCGCCCGCCGCCCAGCCGTACGTCCACGGTCCGGCCGTCGGTCAGCCGGGCCCCGCACAGCAGGAGCGCGGCCGGGTCGACCGGTCCCGACGAGCCTGAGGAACCCGACGGACCAGACGACGAGTGGGACGGCTGGGGCTGACTGTCGGGCATCGCGCTCCAGGGGCTCAGGGCTTCGCGGGCTCGGGGCTTCGGGGCTCAGGACTGGGGACTGCGCAAAGGGGCGCAAGATCACGCAGAGTGAGTCGAGCCTAGGGCGGTGATCCGCTCACGACCGGGAGGAGCGCAATAGTCGTACCGGTGTGGTCCCCCATACGGGAGGGGCCCTTGAGGCCTCTGGGAGGGCCTTGGAAGGTGCTGGAGCGGTGCCGCGAAACGGATTTGGGCGAACGGTCGCCGAGCGTGTAATGTCTTCATCGCTCGCCCCAATAGCTCAGTCGGTAGAGCGTCTCCATGGTAAGGAGAAGGTCTACGGTTCGATTCCGTATTGGGGCTCTGGTGTGAAAGGTTCCCGTCGCGAGACGGGGGCTGATCGCATCACAGCGGTGTAGCTCAGTCGGTAGAGCAAGCGGCTCATAATCGCTGTGTCACCGGTTCAAGTCCGGTCACCGCTACTGACAGTAGCCGATTGCGGGGTCGGTCCTTCGATCGGCTACTCTGTTATGCGTTCATAGTCCCATCCGTTCGTCAAGGAGCACTCCTGTGGCTGCCACCGACGTCCGCCCGAAGATCACGCTGGCCTGCGTGGAGTGCAAGGAGCGGAACTACATCACCAAGAAGAACCGGCGTAACAACCCGGACCGACTGGAGATGAAGAAGCACTGCCCGCGTTGCAATGCGCACACCGCGCACCGCGAAACGCGATAAGAATCAGGCTCGTACACGAGGCCGTCCCCGAAGTCTGGGGGCGGCCTCGCGTCGTTCCCCACACAGCAGCAGGAACATCAGGAGGTACCGGGCCATGGCGCTCGACCAGTCCTTCGTGGGGCGGACCTACCCGCCCACCGACCCCTACGAGGTGGGCCGGGAGAAGATCCGTGAGTTCGCGGAGGCGGTGGGCGACGCCAACCCGGCGTACACGGACCCTGAGGCCGCCAAGGCGCTCGGTCACCCCGATGTGATCGCCCCGCCGACCTTCGTCTTCTCCATCACGTTCAAGGCGGCCGGACAGGTAGTCCAGGACCCGCAGCTCGGCCTCGACTACAGCCGGGTCGTGCACGGCGACCAGAAGTTCGTCTACGTCCGCCCCGTGCGCGCCGGCGACCGCCTGACGGTCACCTCCACGATCGAGGCGATCAAGTCGATCGCGGGCAACGACATCCTGGACATCCGCGGCGAGGTCCACGACGAGGTCGGCGAGCACGTCGTGACCGCCTGGACCAAGCTCGTGGCCCGCGCGGCGGAGGAGAACTGACATGACGGCGAAGATCGCCTACGACGACGTCGAGGTCGGCACCGAGCTGCCGGCCCAGACCTTCCCCGTGACCCGCGCCGCCCTCGTCCAGTACGCGGGCGCCTCCGGGGACTTCAACCCGATCCACTGGAACGAGAAGTTCGCCAAGGAGGTCGGACTCCCGGACGTCATCGCGCACGGCATGTTCACCATGGCCGAGGCGATCCGCGTGGTCACCGACTGGACCGGCGACCCGGGCGCGGTCGCCGAGTACGGCGTCCGCTTCACCAAGCCCGTCGTCGTCCCGAACGACGACCAGGGCGCGACCGTCGAGGTCAGCGCGAAGGTCGCCGCCAAGCTCGACGACAACACGGTCCGCGTGGACCTGGTGGCGATGAGCGCCGGGCAGAAGGTGCTCGGGATGTCACGGGCGGTCGTACGACTGGCGTGAGCTGAGGTAAGGGGCGTCCGCAATGGCGGACGCCCCTTACCTGTAGGTCGGCCTGGGCCGACTTGGTGACTGGCGGTGACACCGGCGGGCCCGGAGCCGGCCTACCCATGTGCCGTGCCCCACATGGAGCGATCCCTGCGGCCCGTCCCCCGCCCCCCTTCCCGTCCCGGTTCTCGTCCCGGAACCCCGCTGGGACCACCCCTTGACGTAGTTAGTGATTGAGTACTAACTTTCTCGCATGGTCAGGATGAGCGCAGAAGAGAGGCGCGAGAGCGTCGTCCGCGCGGCGATCACCGAGTTCGCGCAGCGGGGGTACTACGGGACCTCCACCGAGGCGATCGCCAAGCGGGTCGGGGTCTCGCAGCCGTATCTCTTCCGGCTCTTCCCGGGTAAGAAGGCGATCTTCGCCGCCGCCTCGCTGCGGTGCGTGGAGGATGTGTGTCAGGCCGTCGAGGAGGCGGCCAAGGGGGTGGAGGGCGAGGAAGCCCTGCATGCCATGGCCAACGCCTATGTGCGGCTCATCACGGAGTACCCCGAGAAGCTCCAGATGCAGATGCAGACGTACATCACCGTGGCCGCCGCCGAGGCGGAGGGTGATCACGAGTTCGGCGAGATCGTGCGGAACGGCTGGATGAAGCTCTGGGAGATCGTGCATCTGCCGCTGGGGGCGGACGTCAACGACACGACGACCTTCATGGCGTACGGAATGCTGATCAACACCCTGGCGGCCATGGGTTTTCCGCCCGAGCACCGGGTCTGGGAAGGGCTGTACCCGGAGGCCCGGGTCACCGGTCGGCTGGAGAAGTCTTAGTGGCGGGCAAGGGGCGGATTCTGCGCCTTTTCCTGCCCGGAAAAGTTAGTAATCAATAACTAATCATCGGTACGAGCACCCTTTGGGGGAGCGATGTCAGAGCCAACCGCACGTCGCGGGGGAATGGTCTGGGCCCTCGTCATCACCAGCGTCGCCGGATTCATGGCGGCCCTGGACAACCTCGTCGTCACCACCGCCCTGCCGTCCATCCGCAAGGACCTCGGGGGCGCCCTGGGCGACCTGGAATGGACGGTGAGCGCCTACACGCTCACCTTCGCCGTCCTGCTGATGTTCGGCGCGGCGCTCGGCGACCGGTTCGGGCGCCGCCGGCTCTTCCTTGTCGGCATCACCGTCTTCACCGTCGCCTCCGCCGCCGCGGCCATGGCACCCGGCATCGAGTCCCTCATCGCGGCCCGCGCGGTCCAGGGCGTGGGCGCGGCGATCATGATGCCGCTGACACTGACCCTGCTGACGGCGGCCGTACCGGTGGCCAAGCGCGGGATGGCGTACGGCATATGGGGCGCGGTCAACGGACTCGCCGTCGCCTCAGGACCCCTCATCGGCGGCAGCCTCACCGAGCACATCTCCTGGCACTGGATCTTCTGGCTGAACGTTCCGCTCGGCCTGGCCCTGATCCCGCTCGCCCGCCTGCGCCTCTCCGAGTCGTACGGCACCGGTGCCCCGCTCGACTTTCCCGGCACCCTGCTCGCCAGCGGCGGCCTCTTCGGGATCGTCTACGGCCTGGTCCGCGGGCCCGCCGACGGCTGGACCAGCTCGCTCGTCCTCACCGGACTGTTCGCGGGGAGCGCGCTGTTCGCCGGTTTCATCATCTACAGCGTCAACGCCAAGAACCCCATGCTCCCGATGCGGCTGTTCCGCTCCCGCGCCTTCTCCGGGATCAACGCCGCGAGCCTGTTGATGTTCCTCGGGATGTTCGGGTCGATCTTCCTGCTCAGCCAGTACATGCAGGGCGTCCTCGGCTACTCGCCCACCGAGGCGGGCCTGCGGATGCTCCCCTGGACCGGTATGCCGATGCTCGTCGCCCCCATCGCCGGCATCCTCTCCGACCGGATCGGCGGCCGCCCGGTCGTCGCCGCGGGCCTCTTCCTCCAGGCGGCCGGTCTCGGCTACATGTCCTACGTAGTCACCACCGACGTCTCCTACGGCGCCCAGCTGCCCGGCCTGATCCTCAGCGGCATCGGCATGGCGCTGTTCTTCGCACCGGCCTCCAACCTGGTCATGTCCAGCGTCCGCCCCCAGGAACAGGGCATCGCCTCCGGCGCCAACAACGCCCTCCGTGAGGTCGGCGGCGCTCTCGGCATCGCGATCATGGCGTCCATCTTCTCGGCCCAGGGCGGCTACCAGACCGCACAGACCTTCGTCGACGGCCTGAAGCCCGCGCTGGTCACCGGGGCGGCCGTGGTCGCCCTCGCGGGAGTCGCGACGCTGCTGATCCCGACGCGGCGGCGGGCGGCGGAGCTCGCGGCGACGTCCGTGTCCGCCGAGTCGGCGGGGAGCATGGAGTCGGCGGGGTCTTCCGAGCCCGACTCGGTACTGGAGAACGCCGGTCGCTGACCGGGACACCTGTGCACGCACGCGTGGGGCCCTGCCGTTGCCGGCGGGGCTTCACGCGTGCGTGCGGCTTTGTTGGTGGGGCTTTGCGTTGGCGGGCGGGTTCGTCGGTGGGACCTTGCACGGGTCGGCGTCTGCTGTCACCGGGGGAGCTTCACGCGCGCGTGGGCTTGGGATCGGGGGTGGGGCTCCACGTGTGTGTGCGTCCGGTTTCGGTGGTGAGGTTCTACGGGTGTGTGCGTTCGGCTTCACCGCGGGCGTCAAGTCGGTGGTGGCCAGGGCGTTGGCTACGCGGGGGTGTGTGGCCCAGGTAGATGTGGGGGCGGGTTCGCGTCGGATGCGACGCACGCGCTGCTGGACGCCTGCTCGCCGAATGAGGCGCCCCGAGCCGGACACTGGCCTCGTGCTGAGGCGTGTGCCTTGTGCCGGGTGGGGTCTCCGTACTCGCGTCTGGCGCGCCCTGCACTGAACGCGCCGTGTACTGGATGAGTGCCTCGCGTCGGACGCGTATCCCGCGTCCCATCGGCGCCGGACGCCCGCCCCACACCGCCCTCACCGGACGCTCGGCTCCATCC
>NZ_JBXVPZ010000171.1:0-19028 GCF_057961495.1 Streptomyces sp. P5F9
ACCCACCCGCTGGACGTCCAGGACGCGCTGATCCACTACGCGCGCAAGGGCGCCATCATCAACTCCACCTACCAGCTGTAAGGGGCAGACCGTGAGCGTTGGCACCAACACAACGGTGGACGTGCGGATCATGACCCGCGTCGAACTCGCCCTGCACGGCGTCGCGTTGGACGCACCCGTGCGCAGGCCCGACGGCGCGGGGCCCAGCGACGACGGACACGTCCTCGTCGACGGTGCCAACGCCGCGCTGCCCACCAACCCCGACAGCCCCTACTCCGTACGCGACGGCAAGGTCTGGCTCGGTGACGAGGAGACCGGGCTCACCTTCGAAGCCGTACAGCGACCGAAGTTCTACGACCTGACGACCGCCGACGGCATCCGCTACGAGGAGATCGCCCGCCTGCACGGCACCGACGTCCTCGCCACGACGATCGTGCAGACCTGCATCCGCTACGCCGAGGCCGACCGCTGCCGCTTCTGCACCATCGAGGAGTCCCTGCGCTCCGGCGCCACGGTGGCAGCCAAGACGCCGGCGCAGCTCGCCGAGGTCGCCGAGGCGGCCGTGCGGCTGGACGGCGTCAAGCAGATGGTGATGACCACCGGCACGACCACCGGACCGGACCGGGGCGCCCGCAATCTCGTACGGTCCGTGCGCGCCGTCCTGAAGGCTGTACCCGGCCTGCCCATCCAGGTGCAGTGCGAACCGCCCGGTGACCTCGCATGGATCCGCGCGCTCCACGATGCCGGGGCCACCGCCATCGGCATCCACGTCGAATCCCTCGACGACGAGGTGCGGCGCCGCTGGATGCCCGGCAAGTCGACGGTGCCGATGGCCGAGTACGAGGCCGCCTGGGACGACGCGGTACGGGTCTTCGGGCCCAACCGGGTCTCCACGTACCTGCTCGTCGGACTCGGCGAGGATCCCGACGAACTCATCGCGGGTGCAGGGGAGTTGATCGACCGAGGCGTGTACCCCTTCGTCGTCCCCTTCCGCCCAATGAGCGGCACCCTTGCCGCCCGCGACGGGATCCGTGCGCCCGACGCGGAGCTGCTGCGGTACGTCACCGAGGGCGTCGCGGCGAAGCTGCGGGCGGCCGGGATGAGCGGCTCCGACCAGAGGGCGGGCTGCGCGGCCTGCGGGGCGTGCAGCGTGCTGAAGACGGCGGGCGGGTGATGTCCGTGTACCTCGACGGATCTACGGCACCGCCCGTGGCGGAGGCACCGGTCGACATCCTGGCGCTGCTCGGCGATCGCAGCACCCTGGCCCGCCGGCCCGCGTTCCGCATCGAACAGGTGGCTGGCAAAGGTGAGTTGGCTTCCTACCGTCGACTGCGCCGGGACGCCTTCGTCTACGAGCAGGGCCTGTTCACGGGTCACGACCTCGACGACCGGGACGCCGACCTCCGCACGCTGGTGCTGGTCGCCAAGGACGACGCGGGCACCGTCGTCGGCGGCGTCCGGCTCGGTCCCGTCGCCGACGGCCCCGACATCGGCTGGTGGGCCGGCGGCCGGCTCGTCGTCGCACCCGGCGCCCGCGGTCCGCACGGCATCGGCGCCGCGCTCGTCCGGGCGGCCTGTGCGCGGGCGGAGGCCGAGGGCGTGCTGCGCTTCGACGCGACCGTCCAGGTCCGCAACGAAGTCCTCTTCCGGCGGCTGGGCTGGTGCACGGTGCGTGGGACGACGGTCGCGGACGCACCGCACGTCCTGATGCGGTGGCCGATCGGTCGGATCGCGGATCTCGTGGCGGCCACCAAGTCGCCCCTTGGGCCGCTCCTCGCGGCCCTCCCCACAGCGGCGGCCCGTGCCCTAGGCCAGGACCCTGTCGGCGGGGCCCTGGGAACGGGGGCGCGGGCCGTCCCCGGCGCACCCGGCGGCGCCGGATTCGTCGGCGACGACGGGGCACCGGTTCCCGGCACGGATGTGATCGCCGCGTGCGACGCGATCGTGCCGTCGATGGTCGAGCGGGACCCGGAGTGGGCGGGCTGGTGCTCGGTCCTCGTCAACGTCAACGACCTCGCGGCGATGGGCGCTTCACCGGTCGGGTTGCTCGACGCGGTCGGCGCCCGGGACGCGGCCCATGCCCGACGGATCCTCGCCGGACTCGGGCAGGCGGCACAGGCGTACGGCGTGCCCGTGCTCGGCGGGCACACCCAACTCGGCGTGCCTGCAGCGCTGTCGGTCACCGCGCTCGGCCGCACTGGACATCCCGTCCCGGGCGGTGGTGGGCGGCCCGGGCACGCGGTGCGGCTGACCGCGGACCTCGGCGGCGGCTGGCGCCGGGGGTACGGGGGGCGCCAGTGGGACTCGTCCAGTCACCGTCGTACGGACGAACTGCGCACGATGACCGGCGCGGTGGCCACCGCCCGGCCCGCGTCCGCCAAGGACGTGTCGATGGCGGGGATCGCCGGCACGCTCGGCATGCTCGCGGAGGCGAGCGGGTGCGGAGCCGTGCTCGACGTGGCCGCCGTACCCCGGCCGAGGACGGCGACGACGGGCGACTGGTTCACATGTTTCCCCGGCTTCGCGATGCTCACCACCGACGAGCCCGGCGCCCCACCGCTCCCGGCGGGGCCCGCGACGGGCGCCGTGTGCGGGGAGTTGACCGAGGGACAAGGCGTCGGGCTGCGCTGGCCCGACGGAGAGATCACAGAAGCGGTCACGTCCACCGTGACCGGGATGGGGACCGCATGAGCACCCTGCGTATGGCCGCCGTCGCCGCCGAGTTCGGCCGCGACCTCGAAGAGGACTTCGCGATCGCCGAACGCCTGATCAAGGAGGCACGCGAGCAGGAGGTACGACTCCTCGCCCTCCCGGAGGCCTGCCTCGGCGGCTACCTGCTCAGCCTCGACGACGCCGACGAACTCGACGAAGGCCCGCCCGCGCTCGCCCTCGACGGCCCCGAGATCCGCCGACTGGCCTCCCTGGCCGGTGAGATGACCGTGGTCGCGGGCTACTGCGAGGCCGCGGGCGACGCCCGCTACAACAGCGTGGTCTGCGTCAACGGCGACGGCGTGCTCGGCAACCATCGCAAGGTCCACCAGCCGCTCAGCGAGGACGCCAGCTACGCTTCCGGCGACCGCTTCCACGCCTTCGACACCCCGGTCGGCCGGATCGGCATGATGATCTGCTATGACAAGGCGTTCCCGGAGTCGGCCCGCGCGCTGGCGCTCGACGGCGCCGAGATCGGCGTGGTCGTCTCGGCCTGGCCGGGCGCACGGACGAACGCCGCGACCGATCTGGTCAACGACCGCTGGAAGCGTCGCTTCGACCTGTTCGACCGGGCCCGCGCCCTGGAGAACCAGATCGTGTGGATCTCCGCCAACCAGGCGGGTACGTTCGGGTCGCTACGCTTCGTCGGCAGCGCCAAGGTCGTCGACCCGGGCGGCGAGATCCTCGCCGACACCGGTGTCAAGGCAGGCCTGGCGATCGCCGAACTCGACGTCGCCCAGGCCTTGGAGACCGCCCGCAGGTCGATGGGGCACCTGCGCGACCGGCGGCCCGAGACCTACGACGTTTCCACAGGAGCAGTCAGCGCATGAGCACGATCCGGATCGCGGCCGCGGCCGCCCACTTCGGCCGCGACCTGGAGTTCGACCTCGCGCGCATCGCGAAACTCATCGACGACGCCCGGTCGTCGGGCGCGGCCCTGCTGGTCCTGCCCGACGCCGCGCTCGGCGGCTACCTCGCGGACCTTCGCCACCCCGACCCCGAGGCGCTGCCCCCGGCGCTCAAGCCGGACGACCCATTGATCCGCCAAGTCGCCCGCCTCGCCGCCGAGATGGTCGTGTGCGTCGGCTACTGCGAGGACGGCGGCGACGAGCAGTACAACTCCGCGGTGTGCGTCAGCGGCGACGGCGTCCTGGGCCGGCATCGCAAGGTCCACCTCCCGGCTGGCGAGGTCGCCGCGTACGCGCCCGGGGACCGTTTCGACGCCTTCGACACCCCGGTCGGCCGGATCGGGATGCTCATCGACTACGACAAGACGTTCCCGGAGTCCGCCCGCTCCCTCGCCCTGGACGGCGCCGAGATACTTGCCTGCCTGTCCGCCTGGCCCACCAGCATCACCAACCGCGCCCCGCGCATGGCCCAGGACCGCCAGGCCCGGCTCTTCGACCTGTACGACCAGTCGCGCGCCGCCGAGAACCAGGTCGTCCTGGCCTCCTCCAACCAGACCGGCGCGATGGGCGGCATGCGCTTCCTCGGTCAGGCCAAGGTCGTCGGCCCCGGCGGCGACATCCTCGCCCGCACCTGGGCCAAGGCCGGCCTCGCGGTCGCCGAGGTCGACGTGGCCGCCGAGATCGACCGCGCCCGCCGTATCCTCCGCCACTTGGACGAGCGCCGTCCCGCCGCCTACCGGGAGACCACCTCGTGAAGATCGCCCTGCTCAGCTACTCCACCAAGCCGCGCGGCGGCGTCGTCCACACCCTCGCGCTCGCCGAGGCCCTCACGGCGCTGGGTGAGGACGTCACGGTGTGGTCGCTGGGGCGGGGCGGCGACGCGGGCTTCTTCCGGCCCGTGGACCCAGCCGTACGGGTGCGGATCGTGCCGTTCCCCGACGGGCCGGAGGGCGAAAGTGTCGGCGGGCGCATCCTGCGCTCCATCGCCACCCTCCGGGACGCCTTCGACCCGTCCCCGTACGACATCGTCCACGCCCAGGACTGCATCAGCGCCAACGCGGCGGGCCCCTGCGTCCGCACCGTCCACCACCTCGACCACTTCACCACCCCCGAACTGGCCGCCTGCCACAAACGGGCCCTCGTTGAGCCGTACGCGCACCTGTGCGTCTCACGGTCGGTCGCGGACGAACTCGCCGCCGGCTGGGGCATCAAGGCCGAGACGATACCCAACGGCGTGGCGTACGAACGCTTCGCGCGGACCGAACCGGCGGCCCGCGAGGCCTGGCGCGCCCGCCTCGGCCGGTACGTCCTCACCGTCGGCGGCATCGAACCCCGCAAGGGATCACTGGACCTCCTGGACGCGTACGCGCTGCTGAGAGCCCGGTGGCCGGACGTACGCCTGGTGATCGCGGGCGGCGAGACCCTCTTCGACTACCGCGACTACCGGGCGAGTTGGGAAGCGCGGGCCGTCGAGCTGGGCGTGGAGCCGGTGGTGCTAGGACCGGTGGGGGAGGAGGAGCTGCCTTCGCTGGTGGCCACTGCCGACGCCTTCGCCTTTCCCTCCGTCAAGGAAGGCTTCGGGCTGGCGGCGATGGAGGCGCTGGCCGCCGGGGTGCCGCTCGTCGTCCGCGATCTGCCGGTCCTGCGCGAGGTGTTCGGGTCCGCCGCCCGGTTCGCGGAAACGCCCGGTGATCTGGCTGCCGCACTCGGCCGGGCGCTCACCGAAGCCGATCCCGTCCGCCGGGCCGAGGGCCGCGCACTCGCCGCCCGCCACACCTGGGCGAAGGCCGCCGAACGGCACCTGGCCTTCTACCGCTCCCTGAGCTGAGCGCTTCCCCTCTGGGATCAGCCGCGCTCGGCCGTGGCCGGCGTGGCCTGCCATGCGCGTGGCGACATGCCGTAGGCAGCCCGGAATGCCCGGCTGAAGTGAGCCGGACTGGTGAAGCCCCAACGGTGGGCGACCGCGGCGACAGCTGGGCGCATACGGCCGGGGCGGCTCAGCTCGCGTCGGCATTCCTCCAGCCGGCGGTGCTGGATCCAGCGGCTCACGGTGGTGCCTTCGCTCTGGAAGAGCTTGTGCAGGTAGCGCACGGAGATGTGGTGCGCGGCGGCGATCGATTCGGGTGACAGGTCCGGGTCTGCGAGGTGACGTCCGGCGTAGGTCCGGATTCGCAGGAGCAGCGCCCGGTGGGCGGAGTCGGTGCCGGCGGTGTCCCGGCCGAGTCGCTCGGCGATCACGGTGGTGAGAAGGTCCACCGCGTTGCGGGCGAGCATCTCGCCGACCTGGGGCCCGCAGGTGCCGGCTCCGGCGGCGAGACCGGCAAGGAAGGGCGCCACCATCGCGGCCGGACCTTCGTTGCCCCGGATGGTGATGCTGGTGACGCGCCGCAGGTCGGACTCGGCCAGTCCGAGCGCCTGGCGCGGCACCTGGAAGACCTTGGTCTGGAAACGGTCGGGGAAAGACAGCGTGTACGGGCGGGTCGTGTCGTACAGCACGAAGTCACCCGGCCGCAGCACGGCATCGCGGCCGTCCTGGGAGACCACGGCCGGTCCACGTCCCTGCAGGCCCACGAGCAGGTACTCGTCGCTGTCCCGCGCGATGAGACGCGGAGTGCGGAACACCCGTTCCGCGTCGGCGTCCACCGTGGAGATCCGCAGGTGTCCGAGCCGGTCGGTCGTGACGGCCCCGGAGAACGGCGCCGATGCGGACGCGTCCCTGGGCGTGGAGACGTTCAAAGGCACGAACGTGCCGCAGACCGCTTCGTGCCAGTAGGCCAGCCGCTCGCCGGCGGGCACGGTGTCCGTGGAGAGGACAAGGCTCATGGCGCCTCCACCGGAAGACGGACTTACCGCAACAATCTAGCCAGACCCGCCGTTCCTCCGAGGTCACGGGGGAGTTTCGGTTTTATGACGCGGCGACTGGTGGACCGGCGAGTTCGCTCTCGGTCAACTTCTAGTGCACTGGCGGTCAAACCGCGCCCGTCCGGCGGCCCAGGCTTCGAGTCACGGACAGTCACAGGCCACACCGACACTTGAAGGAGCGCGCCATGCCGAGAACGGGTCCGCCGGGCCACGCCCCTCGTTTCACCGCCTACAGTGCCCGTCTCCCGGAGGGCACGGACGCGTTCGTGTTCGCCCAGTACGCCTGCCAGGCACCTTCCCGGGAAGAGGCCGAGCTGGGAGCGGCGTGCCTCGCCGCCCTGCTCGGCGAGGCGGATGGCCCGGACGTGGTGGACCGCGGATCGTTCCTGGACACCGCCGGATCGCACAACGTGATGCTGATGGCGTACTGGTACGACCCGAGCGGTCACCGGCGCTGGCGGGAGTCGGAGCCCGTCCGCTCCGCCTGGGACAGCCTCCCCGCAGGGGGCCCCGCCGGGTACTGGCGCGAGGAGTCCGTCATCCCCGTCGAGCGGAACGAGACACTGCACACCCACCGCCGCGAGGGCTACGCGACCAGCGGCCTGTCGCAGACCGCCGCCGTGGAACTCCCAGAGACCCAGGTACACGACTACTGGGGCGCGGCGCGCGACCGCATCGCGGCATCGGCCACCGAGGAGTTGGAGCCCGCGCTGCCGGTCTTCGAACCCGAGGTCCCCGAGGCGTCCGAGACCCGCGGGCGCCGCGTCGCCGTCGCCGTACCCGGAAACGTCGCGCTGATCCGCACCGCACAAGACTGGTCCGCGGCCACGCTCTACCGCGAGAAGTACCTCGCCGACGTGAAACCGGTCAAGGACCGGGGTGTCGACTTCCTCGCGGAGAACCCCGGATCCGGCTGCATCGCCGCCCGCAACCTCATGGAGGAGTCGGCCGACGGCGCGTCCCTCGACCGCGCCTGCACCATCGCCTGGTTCGCTTCGCTGGAGCACCTGATGACCTGGTGCCGGTCGCACCGTACCCACCTGGACATCTACGCCAGCTTCTTCCAGATGGTCGGCGGCGGCGAGGGCCCGCTGGACGTCGCCTTCTGGCACGAGGTCTCCGTACTCTCCGTCGGGTCGATCGTCGCCGAGTACGTCAACTGCGATCCACGGACCGGCTTCCTGCCCCTCTCCGCCCGTCACACCACCGTCACATCAGCCTGACAGCCGAGGAGAATTCACCATGGTCGACTACACCGGAGCTTTCAAGGCTGCCGTGGTCCAGGCGGAGCCGGTATGGCTCGATGCCGACGCCACGATCGACAAGAGCATCGGGCTGATCGAGGAGGCCGCCCGAGGCGGAGCGCAGATCGTCGCGTTCCCCGAGACCTTCGTTCCCGGCTACCCCTGGTGGCTGTGGCTGGACTCGCCGGCCTCGGGCATGCGGTTCGTCGGCCGGTACCACGAGAACTCGCTGGCCCTGGACGGCCCGCGCTTCCGGCGGCTGCTCGACGCCGCACGGGCGCACTCCATCGCGGTGGTCGCCGGATACAGCGAGCGCAGCGGCGGCAGCCTGTACATGGGCCAGGCGGTGATCTCCGCCGCCGGTGAGCTCGTCGGCGCCCGCCGCAAGCTCAAGCCCACCCACGTGGAGCGCACCCTCTTCGGGGAAGGCGACGGCTCCGACCTCGTGGTGCACGAGACCGCGCTCGGCCGGGTCGGCGCCCTGTGTTGCTGGGAGCACCTCCAGCCGCTGACCAAGTACGCCATGTTCAGCCAGCACGAGCAGGTGCATGTGGCGGCCTGGCCCAGCTTCTCGATATACAAGGGCGCGGCCTACGCGCTCGGCCCCGAGGTCAACACCGCCGCCTCCCAGCTCTACGCCGCCGAGGGCCAGGTCTTCGTCCTCGCGCCCTGCGCGATCGTCGGCGACGCCGCGATCGAGCTGTTCTGCGACACCCCCGTCAAGGAACAACTACTGCAGCGAGGCGGCGGGTTCACCCGGATCTATGGCCCCGACGGCCGCCCCCTGACCGAGCCGCTCCCCGAGGATGCCGAGGGCATCCTGTACGCCGATATCGACCTGTCCGCGATCCCGTTCGCCAAGGCCGCCGCCGACCCGGTCGGGCACTACTCCCGCCCCGACGTCACCCGCCTCCTCTTCGACCGCACCGAACGACGGCCCGTGGAGTACTCCGCACCGCCGGTCGAGTACGCCGACGACGTACCGAACGTCGCGGAGCCGCAGACCGTGGAGGTGTGACCGCTCCGGGGACCCACAATCCCAGGGCTGCCCCGTTCAGTCGTCCTGGAGCGGCATCTCCCTGAAACGGGCGGCCAGTTCGCTGCGGGAGCGGATGCCGAGCTTCGCGTAGATGTGGGTCAGGTGGTACTGGACGGTCTTGACGGAGATGAACATGTCGAGGGCCGTCTGCTGGTTGGTGGCTCCGGCGGCGACGAGCTGGGCCACGGCCTGTTCCTGGGGTGTGAGTCGGGAAAGGCCGGGAGCGGCACGGGTGGCGTGCAGGCCGCCCGCCTTGAGTTCGCGGTCGCACCTCTCGACGTAGGTGCGGGCGCCGAGGGTGACATAGGCGTCGCGGGCGTTCTGGAGGACGGCGTCGGCCTCGCGGCGTTTGCCCGCGCGGCGCAGGGTCTGGCCGTAGGCGAAGTTGACCCGGGCCCGGTCGTAGGGCAGGGGCAGGTTGTCCAGGTGGGCGAGGGCCTGCTCGAACTCCTTGCGGGAGGTGTCGATGTCACCGCGCGCGGCGGTGAGCCTCCCGCGGGCAAGACCGAGCCGGGCCAGAGTGGAGCGGTGGGCACGGCGCGCGGCGAGGTCCTCGTGGGGGGTGAGGAACGCGTCTGCCTCGTTCAACTGGCCGGTCATCACCAGGGCGTTGGCGTAGACGTCCGGCCAGGGCCAGAACCCCGGCTCGTTGACGGCCTCCCGTGCGGGCAGGTGGACAAGGGGGGAGAGCGCCTCGACGGCTCGCGCGTAGTCGCCGCGCGCCTCCGCGACCTGGGCGCGGGCCAGACAGGCAGGGACCAGCATGACCTCGTAGCGGTGTACGTCGGCCGCGGCCTCGCCCAGGTGATGGTCGGCCAGGTCCCAGTCGCCGCACAGGGCGTGTACCTGGGCGCCGGTCCAGTGGACCAGCGGACGGACCAGTTCGATGTGCACCTCGGCGAGCCGGGCCGCCGCGCGCTGCACGGTCTCGACGGCTTCCTGCCATGCCCCCAGGGTGAACTGGGTGCGGGCCAGCCAGCCCTGGGCCCACAGGGAGATGCGGGTGGAGCCCATTCGGTAGCCGGTGGGGACGGCTGCCTCCAGTCTGCGGCGTGCCGCCTCGGGGTTGTCGAGGGCGAGGTCGACCCAGCCGCGACCGACCTGGAAGCGCTGGGGCTGGGCGCCGCCGGGCAGTTGGGCGCCGGCCGCCTCGTACGCGGCGAGGGCTTCCTCCGGTCGGCCCATGGCGGCGAGCCCGAGACCCAGGATGGCCTCCGATTCGACGGCCGACGGGTCGCCGGGATCCGCCAGTTCGACGGCCCGGCGGGCCCAGGCCACGAGATCGTGCGGGTCCCAGCGCCCCAGGGCGTGCAGGACACGGCGCTGGCAGAGCTTCGCCATCACCTCGGGATCGTGTTCCGGGTTGCAGCGCTCCCCGGCCCGGATCAGGAACACCTCGGCCTCCGACGGGCGCCCGCGCATGATGGCCAGATAGGCGAGGACCACGTCGCGCAGCGCGCCGGCCGGGAAGCTCTCCAGCTCCGCGGCGAAGCCGGCGGCCTGCGGCACGTCTCCGGCACCGATCATGGCGTCGACGGCACGCAGCAGCCGGTCCTGGCGCGCGGTGCCGGCGGGGCTGAGGCGGCCGGCGCGGACCAGGGTGTCGGCCACCGCGGCCCACTCGCCGGCGGCGGCCCGCTCGACCGCGTACCGGTCGAGTTCCTCGGCGAGCGCACCGTCCACGGTGGTGGCGGCGGCCACGCGGTGCGTCAGACGGCGGCCCCGGCCCTCGACGGTCGCCGCCGCCCGCAGGTGCAGTGCGGCACGGCGGGACAGGCCGATGCCCGTGAGGACGGAGGCGCGGATCAGTGGATGGGCGAAGGCCAGCAGGGTGCGACCGGGATCGACGGTCGCGGTCAGCAGTCCCGCCGCCCGCGCCTCGTCCACCGCGGCCAGCGGGTCGTCGATGTCCGCGAGCGCGGAGGCCTCGGCGAGCGACACGTCGTCGGCCAGGATGGCACACGCCTCCATCAGGGCCCGGGCCGCGTCACCGCACCGGGCGAGGCGGTGTCGGACGGCTGAGGCGTAGCGGGCGGGCGCGGGCAGGTCGGGACGCCAGTCCTGCCAGGTCTCGCGGGGCAGCTCGTGCAGCAGCTGGGTGACGTACCGGGGATTGCCGAGGGTGTGGCGGCACAGGTGCCGAGCGGCGGAGAGGTCAAGGGCGACGCCCTCGATCTCGCGGGCCAGCGTCCCGACCTCCTCGGGGGACAGGGGGCGCAGCCGTACGGCCTCGTCGCGGCAGCCGTCCAGGAACTCCAGGGTCCGCAGCACCGAGCGGGGCAGGTCCGGCGGGTTCTCGTCTGCTCCACGGGTCTCGTGCAGTTCGTACGGTGCGTCGCGTGCGACCAGGACGACGAGGACCTTCTCCTCCGCCGTCCTGCGCACCGCGGAACGGATCGCGCGCAGACTCTCCACATCGGCCCAGTGGGCGTCCTCGACGATCACGACGAGCGGCCCCTGCTCCTGCCGGGCCGCCCACTGGCGGTGCAGGAGCCGCCCGGTGTCCAGAACCGCCTGAGGGGAGGCGGGGTCCGGCACGGCGAAGCCGGGGGCGCAGGCCTGTACGAGCTGCTCGGCGATGCCCAGGGGCAGACCGGACTCCCAGGACACCCCCGCCACGCGCAGGACGCCTGGAGGGGGCGCGTCGGTGTGCGGTTCCCGTGCCCTGAGGGCGTGTTCGACGAGGGCCGACTTGCCGATGCCCGCTGGCCCCTCGACCAGAACCAGGGCGGGGTGGCCCGTGCGGGCGGCGCTGAGCGCACGGGCCAGCGCGGCGACCTCGCCGACCCGCCCGATCAGACGTTGCTGCTGCTCAGGGCGGTCATTCATGTGCCAGCACGCTAACACTCCGGACGTCAGCCGAGGTCCCCGCCGGCGACGGGAAGCACCGTGCCGGTGATGTAGGACGCCTCGTCGGAGGCGAGGAAGCAGATCGCGGCGGCCTGCTCGTCGAGCGTGCCGTACCGCTTCAGCAGGCTGGAGGAGAGGGTCTGGTCGATGTGGGCCTGAAACCAGTCCTTCTCCCGAGCGGTCCGGGGCGGCGGTGTGCCCCGGGAGATCCGGCGCGGGGGCGCCTGGGTCCCGCCCGGCGCGGTGGCGACCACGCGGACGCCGGCGTCGGCGCACTCGAAGGCGAGTGATGCGGTGAGCGCGTTGATGCCGCCTTTGGCCGCGGAGTACGGAACGCGGTGGATACCGCGAGTTGCCGCCGAGGACACGTTGACGATCACGCCGTGCCCCTGCTCCGTCATCGTCGGCAGCACGGCGCGGCAGGACCACAACGTCGTCAGCAGCGAGCGGGTGATCTCCGCCTCGATCTCCTGGGCGGAGAACTCGGTGAACGGCTTGAAGTTGATCGCGCCGCCCACGTTGTTGACCAGGACGTCGATCCGGCCGTGGTGCTCCAGTGCGGCGGCGCTAGCCTCCTCCGCCCCGGAGTACGTCTCCAGGTCGGCGGTGACCGAGTGTGCGCCCAGTTCGGCGGCCACTTCGTGCACCAGCTCGGACCGGTCCACGAGCGTCAGCCGGGCGGACTCGGCGGCCAGGCGGCGGGCGACGGCGAGGCCGATGCCCTGGGCCGCCCCGGTGACCACGACCGTCCGGCCGGCGAACCGGTGCGTGTGGACGCCGGTCGCGCTCATGCGGCCTCGGCCGTCTCTCGTACGGCGGCTACGACGGCCGGGGCGAACTTCTCGTAGTGGAAGCTCGCCGGAGCGACGCCGAGCGACGCGATGTGCTGCCGTACCCCCTCGACCATCGCCGGCGGCCCGCAGAGGTAGACGTCCGCGTCGCCGTCGTGGAGCGTTCCGGTGTCGATGAGGTTCGTGACGAACCCCTTGTTGTGGGCGCTGCTGGACGTGTCGGCCACGCAATGGTCGAAGGTGAAGGACGGGATGACCCCGGCGTAGTCCTCCAGGGTGTCCAGATGGACGAGGTCCTGGTCGGTGGTGACGCCGTAGAGCAGGTGGACCGGCTGCTGTAGGCCCGGGCTCTGGGCCAGGCGTTCCAGCATCGACAGCAGCGGCGCCAGGCCGGTGCCGCCGGCCAGGAACAGGGCGGGGCGGGTCAGTTCGCGCAGGTAGAAGCTGCCCATCGGCCCTGTGAAGTCGAGGCGGTCGCCTGCCTGTGCGCGTTCGGCGAGGTACGAGGACATCGCGCCGCCATTGGTGAGGCGCACCAGGAACGAGACGAGGTGCTGGTTCGGGCCGGAGCTGAAGGAGTACGACCGGGTCTGGTCCGTCCCCGGGACAGTGATGTTGACGTACTGGCCGGGCAGGAAGCCCAGCGCCGCCCGGTTGCCGACGTCGAGGGTGAGGCCGACCGTGGTGGGGGAGTGCCGCTGGATGTCCACCAGGGTGGCGGTGTGCGAGGCCGCCGCGGTCTTTGCGGCCGCCGACGTCGATGGAATGCGCAGCACGAGGTCGCTGTGCGGGGTCATCTGGCAGGGCAGGCAGTAGCCGAGCGCTGCCTCGTCCTCGGTCAGCGCCTCGTCGATGTAGTCACCGCCGTCGTAACTGCCGGACTCGCACACCGACTTGCACGTCCCGCAGGCGCCGTCGCGGCAGTCGAGGGGGATGTTGATGCGGGCTTTGTACGAGGCATCGGCGATCGTTTCTCCCGGTCGGCACTCGATGAACCGGGTGATGCCGTCCTCGAAGCCCAGGGCGACCTGGAATGTCATGAGGGTGCTCGTTTCAGACGTGGTAGATGTCGACGACGTGGTGCACGTAGTCGTTCTTGAGGACGACCTTCTTGCGCGTGATCACCGGTTCCGGCCCCGAGACGTCGAGTTGGTAGAAGGAGGTGCCGAAGTAGGTGTCGACCGTCTGGTAGCGGTAGTAGAGCGTGAACCAGTTGAAGCGCACGTCCACCAAGTCGCCTTCCTTGCCAGCGAGTTCGACGTTGGTGATGTTGTGGCCGGTGCGCGGCTCGGGCAGGCTCGTGGCGGAGGAGCGGTCGGTTCGGATGCGGAAGATCCGGTCCTCCAGACCGCCGCGGTTCGCGTAGTAGACGAGGGAGATCTCGCGCTGCGGGTCGGCGGTGAGTTCGTCGTCGTCGGCCCAGGCGGGCATCCAGAACTCGGCGTCGGGGTGGTAGCACTCCAGCCACTTCTCGAACTCGCGGTCGTCGAGGTGGCGTGCCTCGCGGTAGAGGAACTGGCGAATGCCTTCGAGCGTGATCTCTTCGACTGCCGTGGTCACTTCGTCACCTCCAGGGCGGTGCGCAGGGTCTGCAGCCAGTAGCCGTGCTGGATGGGGTAGAGGCCCTCGTCCTCGGTGCGGACCCCGCTGGCGATCGGGTTGATGCCGATGCGTTTGGCGTCCTCGTCGGGGCCGTCGATCTGGTGCACGGCGCCTCGGCTGAGGTCGTTCCACGGGGCGGCGTCGGCCAGGTAGGTCTTCTGGCAGGAGCGGAATTCCTCCAGGTCGTCCGGGGTGGCCATGCCGGTGGCGTTGAAGAAGTCCTCGTACTGCCGGATCCGGGTGGCCCGCGCCTTGGCCGACTCGCCCTTGGGGGCGATGCAGTAGATGGTGACCTCTGTCTTGTCCACGGAGATCGGCCTGAAGTGCCGTATCTGCGAGCTGAACTGGTCCATCAGGTAGACGTTGGGATAGAGGCAGAGATTGCGGGAGACGCCGATCATCCAGTCGGCCTTGTCCGCGCCGTACTGCTCCACCAGCTCGTCGCGTTTGTCTGCGAGGGGCCGGTTGGCGGGGTCCAGCCACTTCGTCCACAGCAGCAGGTGCCCGTGGTCGAAGGAGTAGAAGCCGCCCTTCTGTTTGGACCAGCCGCCGGCGTCCATGGTCTTGGTGTCGTTGGTGGACGCCCCGGCGGTCCGGCGGGCCTGGGTGGCGGCGTAGTTCCAGTGCGTGGCGGAGACGTGGTAGCCGTCGGCGCCGTTCTCCGCCTGGAGCTTCCAGTTGCCGTCGTAGTGGTACGTCGACGAGCCGCGCAGCACCTCCAGGCCCTCCGGGGACTGGTCGACGATCATGTCGATGACGACCGCCGCGTCACCGAGGTGCTCGGTGAGGGGTTTGACGTCCGGGTTGAGGCTGCCGAAGAGGAAGCCGCGGTAGCTCTCGAAACGGGCGACCTTGGTCAGGTCGTGCGAGCCGTCCTTGTTGAACTGCTCGGGATAGCCGGCCTCCCGTGGGTCCTTGACCTTCAGCAGCTTGCCGGCGTTGTTGTAGGTCCAGCCGTGGAACGGGCAGGTGAACGTGGTGCGGTTGTCGGTCTTCCGGCGGCAAAGCATCGCTCCGCGGTGGCTGCACGCGTTGACCAGGCAGTGCAACTCGCCTTGTTTGTCACGGGAGATGACGACGGGCTGCCGGCCGATGTAGGTGGTGAAGTAGTCACCGATCTCCGGGATCTGGCTGTCGTGCGCGAGGTAGATCCAGTTCCCCTCGAAGATGTGCTTCATCTCAAGCTCGAAGAGTTCCTCGTCGGTGAAGACACCCCGGCGGACGCGGTACACGCCGTCCTCCGGGTCCTCCACGAGGGCGTCGTCGAGGATGGTCCGAGCGCGACTGTGGGCTTCGGCCATGGTCCGTCCCTCCGATTCGATCAAGCCACCTGGCTGACCGCCGCGTGTTGCGGCTGCTTTTCAGCACCATGACACCGAGATGAATGGTCGGCCCTGGGTATTTCCCCAGGGTTGACCCAGGGGGGTATTGATATCTCTGGCGTCTCAATAGGCTGCAATCAAGTATTTGTGGGATACGGAACTCGCTCTCTACGCTGAGGCGTATTCGAGGGCCCCGAAAGAGGAAAGGGGCAGCCCGATGGACGTCAGGAACCTGGAAATCAGGCATCTCCGGTATTTCGCGGCCGTCGCCGAGACACGCCATTTCGGAAAGGCCGCGCAACACCTGCACATGGCCCAGCCGCCGCTCTCCCAGGCGATCCGCCGCCTGGAGACGGAACTGGGCGTGGCGCTGTTCACCCGCACCACCCGGCAGGTCGCCCTGACCGGCGCCGGCGAGGTGTTCCGCACCGATGTGGAGCGCATCCTCAAGGCCGTCGACGAAGCGGTGGCCAGGGTCGGACGCTTCGCATCGGGAGCTGAGGGGGTGCTCAGGATCGGCCTGACGGGGTCCGCCTCGTACCGACAACTGCCCCTACTCGCACGGCTGGTGAAACGGGAGATGCCGCAAGTGATGCTGGAGGTGCACACCGAGATGCTCACGCCCGCTCAGGAGACGGGGCTGATCGAGCGGCGCCTCGACGTCGGCGTCCTGCGCCCGCCGGTTCGGCAGGAGGGCATCGCCCACCGTCCCATCGCCGACGAACCCCTGATCGCGGCCGTCCCCGAGGAACACTGGCTCGGGGAGGCGGACTCCGTGCGCGTGGAGCAACTGCGGCACGAGAACTTCATCATGTACGGCGCCACGCTCGGTTCCGTCGTCAACGACGCGGTCGTCCGCAGTTGTCTGGCATCCGGGTTCTACCCGCACTGCGCCTACGAGGTCACCGAGACCTCGGCCGCCCTGGCGCTGGTCGCCGCCGGACTCGGCGTCGCCGTACTCCCGGACTCGATCCGCTCCGCGCCCCGTGAAGGAGTGGTGTGCAAGGAGATCGAGGACGCGCTGTCCATCCGCCTGGACCTGGCCTGGCGCGAGGACGACGACTCCCCGCTGCTGCGGAATCTCCTGAAGGCGCTGGAGCGGAACGACGTGTTTCTAGAAGTCTCCGAAGGAGTGGCATGAAGATCGTCGAAGTGGAGGCAATCCCTTTTGCCATTCCGTACCGGAAACCGCTGAAGTTCGCGAGCGGTGAAGTGCACACCGCCGACCACGTCCTGGTACGGGTCCATACGGACGAGGGCCTCACGGGAACCGCCGAGGCACCGCCCCGCCCGTATACATACGGCGAGACCCAGGAATCGATCATCGCCGTGATCGACAAGCTCTTCGCACCCCAGCTCCTGGGGCTGACGGCCCTGGAGCGGGAGGCGGTCCACGAGCGTCTCGATCGGACCGTCGGCAACCCGACCGCCAAGGCCGCCGTCGACATGGCGCTGTGGGACATCCTCGGCCAGGCCGCCGGCATGCCGGTCTCCGGGCTGCTCGGCGGCTACACCGACCGCATGCGGGTGAGCCACATGGTCGGCTTCGCGCCCGCCGACGAGATGGTCGCCGAGGCGGAACGGATCCGGGCCACGTACGGCGTCACAACCTTCAAGGTGAAGGTCGGCCGACAGCCGTACGGCGACGATGTCGCGGCCTGTCGGGCCCTGCGGGACGCGCTGGGCCCGGACATCGACCTCTACATCGACGGAAACCGGGGCTGGACGGCATCCGAGTCCGCCCGGGCACTTCGCGAGATGGCCGACCTCGGCCTGACTTTCGCCGAGGAACTCTGCCCCGCCGACGACGTGTTGGGCAGGCGCTGGCTTGTGGCTCAGAGCCCCGTCCCCTTCATTGCCGACGAGAGCGCCACCCGCCCCGCCGAGGTCACCCGTGAACTCCTCGGCGGCTCCGCCACCGCCATCAGCATCAAGACCGCCCGCACCGGCTTCACCGCCTCCCAGCGTGTCCTGCACGAGTGCGAGGGCCTGGGAGTCGAGGTGGTGATGGGCAATCAGATCGACGGCCAGATCGGCACGTTGTGCACGGTCGCCTTCGGTGCCGCCCACCGCACGACCACTCGGCAGGCCGGCGAACTGTCCAACTTCCTTGACATGACCGACGACCTCCTCACCGAGCCGCTGACCATCGAGAACGGCACCCTGCACATCCGCGAAGGCGCCGGACTCGGCATCGACATCGACCCCGACAAGCTGGCCCGCTACCGCCAGGACCGCTGACGAGCATCTAGCTGACACACCATCAAGAATCTTTCTAGGGACGGGAAGACCATGACCGACATCATCACCGAGCAGGCCACCGCGGCAGCCTCCGGCGCCGCCGCCACCGAACGCTTCCGCAGCAGGCAGCAGTCCGGCTCCGATGCCGACACCCAGCGCGTGGACACCCTCGCCACCGAACTCATCACCGCCGTCCACGACGTCGTCCGTCGCAACAAGGTGACCTACGCCGAGTACGACGCGCTCAAGTCCTGGCTGATCCAGGTCGGCCAGGACGGCGAGTGGCCGCTCTTCCTGGACGTGTGGATCGAGCACGTCGTGGAAGAGGTCGCGAACGAGAACCGCGAAGGCAGCAAGGGGACCATCGAGGGCCCGTACTACGTCCCGGACTCCCCGAGTCTGCCCGCCGAGGCGACCCTGCCGATGCGGGACGGCGAAGAGGGCACGCCACTGCTCTTCCAGGGCCAGGTGACCAGTGTGGACGGCACAGCGCTGTCCGGCGCGACGGTGGAGATCTGGCACGCGGACAACGACGGCTACTACTCGCAGTTCGCGCCGGGTCTGCCCGAGTGGAACCTGCGCGGCGCGGTCACCGCCGACGAGACCGGCCACTTCTGGATCAACACCATCGAGCCGGCGCCGTACCAGATCCCGACCGACGGCTCCTGCGGCCGGCTCATCGCCGCCGCTGGCTGGCACGCCTGGCGCCCCGCACACCTGCACCTGAAGGTGTCGGCGCCGGGCCACCAACTCATCACCACCCAGCTGTACTTCAAGGACGGCAGCCACGTCGAGGACGACATCGCCCAGGCCGTCAAGCCCGAACTGATCCTGGCCCCCACCCCGGTCGCGGACGGCAAGGGCAACGGCAACGAGGTCACGTACGACTTCGCCCTCGACAAGGAGTGATGCACGGTGCTGTTCGCGGTACGGATGGACGTCGCGATTCCGCGCGACGTCGACCCCGAGGTCCGCGCGGACCTGGTGGCACGGGAGAAGGCATACTGCCAGGAACTGCAGAAGTCGGGGGAGTGGGTGCACATCTGGCGGTGCGTCGGACAGTACGCCAACATCAGCGTCTTCGACGTCGCCGACAACGAGGCCCTGCACCGTCTCCTGTGGGACCTCCCCCTCTTCTCCTACATGAGAGTCGACGTGACGCCGCTGGCTCAGCACCCGTCCGGCCTGGCCGCTGGCGAGGCCGTGGCGTGATGGACAAGGTGGTGGCCACGGCGGGTGAGGCGGTGGCTGATGTGCCGGACGGCGCGTCGCTCGCGGTGGGCGGGTTCGGGCTGAGTGGGGTGCCGAACGTGCTGATCCAGGCGTTGTACGAGCGGGGGGTGAGTGGTGTTTCGGTGGTGTCCAACAACTGTGGGGCGTTGGAGGCCGGGCTTGCGGTGCTGCTGGCCGCCGGTCGGATCGCGCGGGTGACGGGTTCCTATATCGGGGCGAACAAGGAG